>JAGQIY010000992.1 GCA_020430865.1 Myxococcales bacterium | reverse complement strand
GGTGGTTTGCTCTTCGGCGTCCGCCTTGGACGCGTCGGTGTCGTCCTTGGACGCTTCACCGTTCTCCGAATCCTTGCCCGTCGCGCTGGGGGGCTCCGAGTGCTTCGTCTCGTCTTTTCCGGAGTGATCAGCCTCCACGTCCTCGGGGGCGTTCGAGTCTCCTACGGCCGAAGCGTCGTCTTCGCTCGTTTCCTCCCGGTCCGCTGCGTGGAGCTTCTCGGCGCTTCCCTCCGCGCTCGGGGCCTTGGTTTCATCACGACGACTGGAGGCTTTCTTGCGGGTCTTTTTGGCCATGCGGAGCGTCATCACGCTACGCGAAATCCGGCCATTGCGTCACCCCCGCCGCGCCTGACGGTGCACAAAACGAGACTGGGCCGGCACGAGGCCGACCCAGTTATGCATGTAGACCGAGCGCTGCTCAGCGGTCCGTGAGTGGACCTAGCAGGCGCCGATCTGGCTGAGGACGTCGCCCGGGAGCGAGGTCTTCAGCTTCTGGCAGGCCGACTTGAAGACCTTCTTCCACTCCTCCTTCTCTGCGGAGGTCGGATCGTGCGTGGTCATCTTCTTCTTCAGCCGGTTGAACGCCGCGTCGTCAGCCGCGCGGATGTTCTTGGTCAGGCGCTTCGCGGCCTTCTTGCCGTAGCGGCGCATCACCTTCGCCTGATCCTTCGGCATGTCCTTCAGCGTCTGCTCGGTGACTACCAGCGCGCCGATGGCGTAGGCCGTCTCGGCAGTGTTCATGTGATCCAGGCGAGAAGCCCACTGCAGCTGCTCGGCAGCCAGGGCCGGCGTGTTCATCACGTTGATGGTCTTGTTCTGCAGCATGGGCAGGAAATCCGTCACGGCGCCAGGCTTCGGCGTCACTCCGCCGATCACCTGGTAGATGGCGGGAGCGATCACGTCGTCCTTGATCGCTGCAGGGCTCTTGCCCTTCAGGTCGTTGGGGACCTTGACGGCGAAACCGACGCTCATCACGCGGGCCTTGCCCACGTCGCCCCAGCCGAGAACGTAGAAGTCTTCCTTCTTCATGTTCTTCTTGAACTTCTTGGCGAGCTTCGAGCGGGCCTTGTCCAGGTCGCCCCAGCTCTTGAAGGTGCCGGGCACCTGCAGAGCGAGCACGGACTTGTCGATCGAGGAGAGCCCCACGGCGGTCACCGCAGCGCAGCCGATCTGACCCGACTTCATCTTGCCAACGACGGCGTGCTCGGGGCCGGCAGTGCCGTTCCAGAGCCACTCCATCTCGACGCCACCATCGGTCTTGCTCTTCACGATGTCAGACCACTTGAGGAAGACCTTTCCCCATGGACTGGCTTTGGGCGCCAACGTGGCACACTTAACGGTGGTCTTTGCCTGCGCGCTGCCTGCGGTGACAGCGATCAAGCAAGCCACACCGAGTGCCAGTGCGACTAGCTTTCGGATCATCTGCGGTTACCTCCTGATTGGCCGAATGTAAGGGCCTCGATGAGACGGAGAGCATGCCAGATTCCGTCAAAAATTCGCGTCTGAGGCGCGTGAATTGGAAACATTTCCTGCCCGAGCGGCGGGAACTGGTGATTTGAGCTGCTCCCCCTGGCATGGGGGCGAGGTCGGACAGGGTGGGACCCTGAAAGAGTGTTTAGAGGCCGAAGCCGCAGGGCTCCTGCCAGATCTTGTTGCCCAGGTAGCGTCGAGCGCGGCGCTTTGCGATCACGTTGGGGAGGCGCGCCTCCGGCAACGGGTCGCCTGCGGCGAGCACTTCGTTGAGCAGCTTCTCGTAGCTCTTCTGGTCGCGCTTGAAGCAGTAGTAGCGCGTCGCGTAGTTGAGCTGCGTGGATAGGAACTTGCCTTGGTTGATCTCCAGGGCGCGGTCGAAGTGCTTCTTCGACTCGTCGAGCTCGGCCTGGGCAGTGCGGGCGTGATACGCGCCCATGATCACGTGACCCATGCCGTACTGCACGGTCTCGTCCAGCTCGATTGAGCGCCGGATCATCTCCACTCCGACGTACAGCTCGCCCACGATCGCCGGGATCTCCTTGGACGCGGACACTCGGCCGATCCAGGCGTATCCCACCCACAACAGGTCTTCTGCCTGCTCCGGCTCGGTGAAGTTCTCCACCAGCCACTTCCGCATGGTAACGGCATTGCGCTTCGCACCGTCGAAGCCCTCGGCCTGGTGGGAGAGCAGCTCCTTGCCGTAGAAGATCGCGCGCTCGAAGCCCGCGCGCTCGCGAGCCTGGTGGTAGCGAGCCATCACGTCGTCGCCCTTCTCGTAGGCGACTTCGTAGTCGTCCTCGGTGAAGCCGAAGGACATGCCAGCCCAGCTGCGCGTCAGCAGGAATAGGGCGTCTTCGTTGTCGGGGGCGAGGCGATGCATGCCCTCCATCTGACCCACGCCTGCCTGGGCGATGGAACGGGCCACTTCCCAGTCGTGGATCGTATTCACCGCCGCCGAGCCATCGCGGGTGCCCTTGATCTGCCCGTTGAGCAGCGCCTTCTTGATGCAGCCAGTGGCGCCGAGAGCCAACGACGCCGCGAGTACTACCGATCCCAACCCTCGCAAGAAACTCATGACTCGCGGATCTACCGACGCTCAGCCGGAAACACAACGCCAAGCGCCGGATCAGTCCACGAATTGCCGCATGGCGCGGTCAGTCATTGGCTCTCGAGCAGGATTGAGCAGGCCACGCGAGTGCGCACGCTGGGGTTGTCATCGGCCAGGACGGTGGCGGCGTCGGAATAGTCACCCAGAGCAGCCAGGGCGATGGCGGCCTGCTGCCGCGTAGCGGACGCCTTCGCCTTCAGATCCTGCTTCAGTAGCGGAGCCGCTTCCTGGAAGCCGGCTCGCGCGAGCGCCAAGCGCGCTGGAAAGGCGGCGTCGGTCTTGCCCTTGGCCAGCTCCAGCAGCTGCTTCTTCGCCTTTGCTTTGTCCTCAGTCTCGAGCAATCGCCTCAGGGCGGCCGCCTTGATGGCGGGGTCAGCATCCTTGGAGGCCTTTTCCACGGCCTCGAGCGCGTCCTTGTCGTCGAGCGGCAGCCAGCGCAGCGCGAGCAGCCATTCCTCGGCTGCGAGGGTG
>JAGQIY010000991.1 GCA_020430865.1 Myxococcales bacterium | reverse complement strand
TACAGCCGCCGGCCGCCGTCGCGGGTCGTCGTGCACAAGTCGTCTCGGTACTGGGGCGACGAGCACCCTGCGTTCAACGAGCGCTCCGGCTTCTTCGAAGGCATCGCGTCGGTCAACGAGAACGCCCAGATCGACCTCGTCACGCTCCAGCCGAGCCCGCTTCGTCTCGCGCGCATCGGCAACTACCCGCCGCTGCGTGGGACGATCGCGCTGCTCGGGGGGGAGCGCGTGGTCATCTACACCCACGGGTTCACGCCGTTCTTCGACACGTACCCGGGGGTCCACGTCCCGATGCCGTGGGCCATCCTGGAGCACCACGGAGATAGCGGGGCGCGTGAGCTCGCGTCTGAGGTGCTCGCCCTCACGAAGATGAACGTCAACAACGCCGCGTTCGCAGACAGCTCGCCGATCACGCTCGCGTTTTCCCGCAAGGTCTCGGAGGTCCTGCGGCAGGTAGGCCCGGAGATGACGGTCCGGTCCGAGTACTCGTTCTACATCTGAGGGCCCCCATGAGCTTCCAGACCCCCATCACCATCCGCGACGCGCTCGATCGAATCCATCGGCACGACTACGTGCTCCCGGCCATCCAGCGCGAGTTCGTCTGGCGGCCCGAGCAGATCGCCCGGCTCTTCGACAGCCTGATGCAGGGCTATCCGATCGGCTCGTTCCTGTTCTGGAGCGTCGAGCGCGAGCACGTGCGCCAGTACAAGTTCTACGACTTCGTGCGCGACTACCACCAGAAGCTGCGCCCGCACTGCCCGCCGGTTGACGTCCCGGCCGGCCAGGCCGTCGTCGCGGTGCTGGACGGACAGCAGCGGCTGACCGCGCTGAACATCGGGCTCCGGGGCAGCCACGCCCAGAAGGAGCCCCGCAAGTGGTGGAGCAGCCCGGATGCGTTTCCGGAGAAGCGGCTCTACCTCAACATCGCCGCTGACGCCGACGACAACGAGGGCGGGCTGACGTACGACTTCCGCTTCCTCAGCGAGGGGCGGGCCCAGCACGCCGACGGCCACCACTGGTTCCGCGTGGGCCGCATCCTCGAGCTGGCCGACGCCACCGAGATCTTCGAGTACATCCAGGACGCCGGGCTGGCGACCAACAAGCACGCCTTCAAGACCCTCAACCGCCTGCACGCGGTCGTGCACGGGGAGCGCCTCATCGCCTACTTCGAGGAGACCTCTCAGGACCTCGACAAGGTGCTCAACATCTTCATCCGGACGAACAGCGGCGGCACGGTCCTGTCCTACTCCGATCTCCTGCTCTCGATCGCGACCGCGCAGTGGGACCACCTCGACGCGCGCAAGGAGATCCACGGCCTGGTCGACGAGCTGAACGCCACGCGGTTCGGCTTCGCCTTGTCCAAGGACTTCGTCCTCAAGGCCGGCCTCATGCTGGCAGACATCGGCAGCGTCGGCTTCAAGGTCACCAACTTCAACCACGACAACATGGTCGAGCTCGAGCGCCGCTGGCGCGACATCGCCCGCGCGCTGAAGCTGACGGTCCAGCTCGTGGCGGACTTCGGGTTCTCGGGCCAGACGCTCGGCGCCGACAACGCGCTCCTTCCGATCGCGTACTCGCTCTACCAGCGGGGCCTCGACGCCCACTACCTGAGCAGCAGCTCGTTCCGCGAAGACCGCGAGGCGATCCGCGGCTGGCTCGTGCGGTCACTGCTGAAGGCCGGCGTGTGGGGCAGCGGGCTCGACACGCTGCTCACTGCGATCCGGGCGACGCTTCGGGAGCAGGGCGCCGCACGCTTCCCGGTGGAGGCCGTGGAGGCCACTATGCGCTCGCGCGGCAAGGGCCTTCGGTTCGAGGAGGAGGAGCTGGAGGACCTCGCCGACGTTGCCTACGGTGACCGGCGCGCGTTCCCGCTGCTGTCGCTGCTCTTCCCGTTCCACGACCTGCGGCACGAGTTCCATGTCGACCACTTCTTCCCGCGCAGCCGGTTCTCGGAGAGCCGCCTCGCCAAGGAGGGCGTCGCGTCCGAGGCGCGCGCCGAGTGGATCGACCGCGCCGATCGACTCGCCAACCTCCAGCTCCTCGATGGGGTGCTCAACAAGGAGAAGAACGCGGCGCTGCCGCACGACTGGCTCTCCCGCGCGCTGCCCGAGCCCGACCGCCGCGCCGCCTTCATCGAGCGCCACCGCCTGGGCAACGTCCCGGACAGCATGCTCGGCTTCCCCGACTTCTACGAAGCGCGCCGGCGAGACCTCCTCGAGAGGCTTCGAACGCTCCTCGGCGTGAGCGAGCCGGCGGTGGCGGCCGCCTCGTCGTAGCGTCTCGGCTCTCGCCCCCGCCGCCGGTTCACACGAGGCGCTCTCGGAAGCCCCCGTTCACCGGGACCCCTGCGAGATTCACCACTTGCGCACGCGGCCTCATCCGGCCTGCTGCGTCGCAAGCTCCCGCGAGGGGAGCCAAGTAGACCGGGCGGCTAAGTGCCGCCCGGTTTGATTTAAGGCTGCGGGT
>JAGQIY010000990.1 GCA_020430865.1 Myxococcales bacterium | reverse complement strand
TGGAGCTCGCCGCACATGGCGCGAAGGTGCTCCACGCCGAGTGCATCGAGTTCGCCCGCAAGAGCCAGGTGGCGCTGTACGCTCGCGCGACGTTCGGCGATTCGGCTGGCGGCACCCGCATCGACCGCCCAGAGGAGGTCGGCGAGCTCGACGTGGCGGGAGTGTCCGGCACGAAGCAGCTGGTACGACTCCGCGCCAGCGGCGAGCGCTCCATGGACCGCATGCTCGCTGCCGCCGCCGAGGCCTCACTGCCGGTCCTGCATCTGGACGCGGATCACGAGATTGCCGACCTGTGGTTCAGTCTCTCCGACGTCCCGGATTGGGCCAGCGTTCGTGAGCAGCTGCTGGACCAGGTGCAGATCGAGGAAGGCTGTGGGGCCGTGAGCGTCGCGGGCGACTTCTTTGGGCGCAACGCCGCCAAGCTGGCGAAGACGCGCTCGGTGGCCTCCGGAGTCGGCGTCCGCCTGAAGGCGATGGCGACGTCACCGCTCCGTGCCACCCTGTTCTGCGCGGAAGAAGACGTCGACACCCTGACCCAGGCGCTGCACCGAGCCTTCCGCGACTGACGCCGACGCGCACACGCGGCGCTGGCGGCCGATGCCGCCGCGTCACGTGAAGTGCAGGGCTCAGGCGCCGTAGCGCTCGACCAGCATGCGATAGAGCGCGCGCAAGGCGAACGCCTCGCCGCCCACGGGTCGCCCCGGGCGCGAGCGCAGGTTCCAACCCATGGTGTCGATGTGGACCCATCGTTGCCGCCTGGAAATGAAGCTCTGCAGGAACAGCGCCGCGGTGATCGCGCCGCCAAACGGGCCGCCCTGGTTGTTCAGGTCGGCCATCGGCGTCTTGAGCTGCTCCTTGTAGGGTTCGTGGAGGGGCAACCTCCACAGCGGATCGCCTTCCCGGAGACCGGCTGCGATGACTGCCGCTGCGACGTCGTCGTCATTGGTGAACAGCGCAGGCAACTCGGTCCCGAGAGCGACGCGCGCGGCGCCGGTCAACGTGGCGGCGTCGATCAACAGATCGGGGTTCTCCGTGTCTGCTTCGGCGAGCGCGTCACACAGGATCAAGCGGCCTTCCGCGTCGGTGTGCCCAATCTCCACGGTGAGCCCCTTGCGAGTCTTGATCACGTCCAGGGGATGAAAGGCGTTTCCGGCGACGCTGTTCTCCACGGCGGGCACCAGCACGCGCAGTCGGACGGGGAGGCCGGCGCTCATGACTGCATGCGCAAGACCGAGCACGAGCGCGGCGCCCCCCATGTCCTTCTTCATCAGCTTCATGTTGTCGGCTGGCTTGAGGTCCAAGCCGCCGGTGTCGAAGCACACACCCTTGCCCACCAGGGTGAGCTTCGGGTGCTTCGGATCGCCCCAGGTGAAGTCGATGAGCCGCGGAGCGTCAGTGCAAGCGCGACCCACGGCGTGAATCGTCGGGTAGTTCTGCTCGAGCAGCTTGTCGCCGACGATCAGCGTGAACTTCGCCTTGTGCCGTGCGGCAAGCTCCTTGGCGCTCTCTCCGAGCGCCGTCGGGCCGAGGTCTCCTGCGGGCGTATTGATCAGATCCCGAGCCAGGCTGATTCCCTCGAACAGGCTCACGACCTCAGCCTGGTCCGCGCCCTCCGGCCACGCCAGGAGCGGAGCCTTGCCGGTGTGTGACTTGTAGCGGTCGTAGCGATAGTGCCCAAGCGCCCAGCCCAGGGCGACGGTCGAGGCATAGCCCGACCCCAGCTCGGTGGCGACGTGATAGCGGCCTGGAGGCAGCCTGCGCACGAGCCCTGACCAATCCCAGGGCTCTTTCTTCGAGGAAACGCCGAGGACGACTCGTTCCAGACCACCATCGCGGCCCGGAACGAGGGCAAACTCGCCGGGCTTGGCTTTGAAGTCAGTGGAGGCGAGCCAGTTGCGCGTCCCCACGCGTTGCCCCTTGAGCCAAGCCTTGAGTTCACCCTTCTCCAGAGCGACGATGGGCCGCGAAGTCTTGGTCGGCTTCGCCGCGAAGATCTCATTCATCCGTGCCTCCAAAGTGAGCGCGTCGAGCGCGTGCAAGGAACGTGGTCGTCGCAACGGCTTAGCAACCTCGACGGTGCTTTGGAAAGACGATGTTCCACCGTGGGAAAGTCCCGCGGGAATTGCCGACATGCCTCTCCCAGCCTGAGCCGCCCACTTCGATGTCCTCACAAAGGCCAACGATCCCGAGATATTGACGCCGTGAGCCCGCCCTCACCCCCGGCCCCGCACGCGGGTCCGGAAGCCGAGACGAATCGCACCACCTCAGGCTAGGATCAGGGATCCTCGGGGCCTCCATGCACGGCAAAGATCTGATCCGCGGCTTTCGTGCCGCCTCATGGAATTCTCAAGAAGCCGTTCAGCAGTTCATCGAAACCGCTGCGTCACGTCCTCCGGAGGACGTGGAGCGGATGCTGGACACCTTGCTCGAGCACAAGGGTTCGCCCCGGGAAGCGATCCACCAGAACCGCCTCTACGTGTTCGCGGCCATCGCAGGTTCTTCCCTCGATCGCAGCCTGTTCGTGCCGTTCGTCCGGGCGCTCCGCCGCGGCGATCCCCAGCTAGTGGCGATCCTCGGGGATTTCCTGCCGAAGGTGAACAACATCGAGGGTCACTCGTTGCTCTGCGCAGCCGCGGGCGACGAACGGCAGAACGTGCGCGAGGTCGCGGCGCGCACGCTCTCTCAGGTCGCTGGTCCCCAGGCCCTCGATGCGCTGGTCGAGCTGGTCAAGCAGGAGAGCTACAAGGGGCGCCTGGAAGCGTGCGAAGCGCTCGTTTCCAAGGCCCAGCATCGGGCGCTACCTCTGCTCGTGGCAGTGCTCAACCACGGCTCCGCGATGGAGCGCGCCCGCGTGCTGAAATGGCTCGGCGACCGCGACCTGATGGGCAAGGAGCGCGGCGCGGCGATGGCCGCCATCACTCGCGCCCTCGACGATCCTCATGAGCGCGTGGCGGCGCAGGCGGTGGGCGCGTTCGCCAGCCTGGCCGACGCCGAGACTTTCTTCAACCACGCGAGCCACCTGGCGGACTCGCCGCGACCCTACGTTGCTCAGGCCTTCGTCGCTGCTCTCGCGAACTTCCCGGACCTGCGGGGCGTCAACGCGCTGACTCGCATTTACCGCACCGCGGCCCCGCAGCTGCGCCTCGCGGTCGTCGACACGCTGGGGGCGATCGGCACCGACGCCGTGCTCCCGATCCTCGTGGAGGCGATAGCAGACGAGCAGCTCACGGTGCGCAACCGGGTGATGGAGGTGCTGGTCAAGTGCGCGAGAGCGGGGGAGATAGAGCTCGGCCGCACGATCATCTGGCTGCTGCGAAGTCGCAACGTGGACGTGCGTCGCATGGCGGTGGAGCTCGCGCGCGAGGTCGGAGATCCCAGCGGAGAGCTGATGCCGAAGCTCTTGCGTTTCCTCCGGGATGAGGATTGGTGGGTGCGCGAGCGAGTGATGGACGCGCTGGTCGAGATGAGCGGGCAACGTCTGACGGAGCACATCGTCGGCTACCTGAAGGACGAATCCGACGTCGTGCGGCGCTACGCCGTGGGTGCGTTGCGACGCCTGAAGGACCCTCGCTCCCTGGGCGCCCTGGTCCGCGTAGCCATGGGAGACGAGGACTGGTGGGTTCGAGAGGAGTCCGTCGCCGCCATCGGCGAGCTTGGCGACGCGCGAGCCGTACCCTACCTGCTGAAGCTGGCGGAGGACGACTCGGAGAACACCCTGAGTGTGATTCTCGCCCTGGATTCCCTCGCGGCAAAGGACGCCTGCAACGACGTCGCGCACTACCTGTCCGTCCCGGACGAGAACGTGCGCATCGCGGGCCTGCGCTTCCTCGAGCGCCACGGAGGACCACAGTACGCCCACGTCCTGGAGGATCTGGAGGAGGGGGCGTCCCTCGCCCTGCGTGACGCCATCGAGAGCGCGCGCTCGGAATGGCAGCTGCAAGCCCAGGCGGCGCGCATCGATCGCGAGCGCCTGTCGGCGCTGGACCGCATGCTGATCGACCTCGAACGAGCCTCGGCGGACGACCTGATCCTGACCGCCGGTAGACCGGCGTACATGAAGGCCATGGGCCAACTCATCGAAGCGACGGAGAAGCCCCTCTCGGCCTCCGACCTCGAGGTGATGCTGTACCTGATCCTGAACAACGAGCAACGCGAGCGCCTCGACCAGGGCGCCGAGGTAGACGTGAGCCACGAGGTGAAGTCCCACGGTCTGCGTTTTCGGGTGAACGTCTTCAAGCAACTCACGGGCATCGGTGCCGTTTTTCGTGTGGTAAAAAATCAGATCCCGAACATCGACGATCTCGGCTTGCCCGACGTGGTGAAGTCGTTCGGCGATCTGAAGAACGGCCTGGTGCTGGTGGGAGGGCCCACCGGGTCCGGCAAGTCCACGACGCTGGCTGCGTTGATCGACTATGTGAATCGCACGTCCAACCGGCACATCGTGACCATCGAGGACCCGATCGAGGTGATTCATCAGTGCAAGGAGAGCCTGCTGAACCAGCGCGAGAATGGCACCCACACCTTGAACTTCGAGCGCGCGCTGCGCAGCACCCTACGCCAGGACCCAGACGTGATCCTGGTCGGCGAGATGCGTGACCTCGAGACGATCAACTTCGCGGTCAACGCCGCGGAGACGGGACACTTGGTCTTCGGGACCGTACACACGGTGAGCGCAGATGCCAGCATCGATCGCATCCTCAATACGTTTCCGCCAGGCAAGAGACAACAGGTACGCTCGATGCTCAGCGAGACGCTGCGAGCTGTCGTGTGTCAGCACTTGTTGCCGCGCCACGACAAGGTGGGTGGCCGCGTTCTCGCGGTCGAGGTGATGGTCAACAACGACGCCATCAGCAACCTGATCCGCAAGGACAAGTGCTATCAGATCCCGACGGTGGTCGCGACCCACACTGCGGAAGGCATGCAATCCATGGACACCGCTTTGGCCGAGCTAGTCCGCTCGGGGCAGGTCGAGGAGTCTCAAGGCTACATGCGCGCCCTGGACAAGAAGATGTTCGAGGCGCTGGTCAGCGGCAAGGAGGACGGGGCCGCGAGCCTGGCACCTCAGGTGCCTCAAGGGGAGCTCTGAGGTGGCGCGTATCGACTCCTTCCTGCGAATGGTGGTGGATCAGGGAGCCAGCGACCTGCATTTCCACGCCGGGACCAAGCCAGTGATCCGCTACATTGGCGACCTCGTCCCGCTGCCGTTTCGCAAGCTCACGGAAGACGAGACCCGTCGCTTCTTGACCGAGATCATGTCGTCGGAGCAGCGCGCCACCTTCGAGCGCGAGCAGGAGGTGGACTTCGCCTACGTGGTCCCGGGGGTCGGTCGCTTCCGCGTCAACGTCTTCACTCAGAGTCGCGGGATGAGCGCTGTGTTCCGCGTGATCGCAGATCGGCCGGTCAGCATCGACGCCCTGAGACTGCCCGCCGTGACACGCAAGCTCGCGGCGCTGCGCGCCGGCTTGGTGCTGGTCACGGGGCCGACCGGGAGCGGCAAGACGACGACGCTCTCCGCGATCATCTCGGAGATCAACCAGACCTCGCGGCGCCACATCATCACGATCGAGGACCCAATCGAGTACATCCACCAGCCCGCTCAGAGCGTGATCACCCAGCGCGAACTGGGCGCCCACACGAACTCGGCGAGCGACGCCTTGCGCGCCGCGCTTCGCGAAGCACCCGACGTGCTGGTGGTGGGTGAGCTGCGCGACTTCGAGACCATCAGCCTCGCGCTGTCTGCCGCCGAGACCGGCGTACTGGTGCTTGGGACGCTGCACACGAACAGCGCCGCGAAGGCCATCGACCGCTTGGTCTCGGCTTGCCCCGAGGATCAACAGACGCAGATCGTCGGCGTGCTGAGCGTGCTGCTCAAGGGCGTCATCGCCCAGCACCTGTGCAAGCTGGCGACTGGTGACGGACGCATAGCGATCATCGAGGTGCTGCTGCAGAGCTACGCGGTCTCGAACCTGATCCGAGAGAACAAGGTCCACCAGATCGATGGCTACCTACAGTCGTCCGAGCACGCAGACGGCTCGAGCCAGAGCCTGGACAAGGCGCTGTTCGAGTATCTGAAGGAGGGCATCATCCTGCTCGACGACGCGCTCGGTCTGGCCAACGAACCGGCCACGCTGAAGGACTGGATGGCGGATCTCGATCGCGAGCGTCGCATGGCCTTCCAGAGCGGAGCGCAGAGTTGACTACCCTGCGGAAAGCACAGGAGCTGGAGCAGTCAGGCGACCTCGCTGGAGCGGTGCGGCTACTAGTTCAGGCTGGGCAGGTCGAGGCCGCCGTGCGGATGCTGCTCGGAGCCGAGCGCTATCGAGATGCCGGTCGGCTGCTGCTGCAGTCCACCGGAGTGAGCGTCGCGGGCGTCGGCAAGCTCAGCGGAGAGGGCAGGCGCAGGGCGAACCAGGCCGCGACCTGCTTCGCCAAGGCCAAGGACTACGAGCTGGCGGTGGCGCTGTACACGGCGCTCGGTGATCCGCTGAGGGCTCAGAGCCTGGAAGCCGAAGCCGCAGAGCACGGTACGGGGGTACGTCGGGTGGCCGCGCCGACGACTGGCAACTCGGAGCTGGAGACGCTGATCGCGCACAAGGACTACGCCACAGCCGCCAAGCTCGCCTTCAAGCTGGGAGAGCACGAGGAGGCGGGCCGGTTGAACCTGCGCGCAGGCAAGCCCTACGAGGCGGCGATCTGCTTCCACCGCGCGGGCAACCGCACGGCGACGCTCGAGGCATTGACTCGGGTCGGGAGGGATCACGCGAAGTACCGCAACGCGTGCGTCCAAGCCATTCAGCTGGCCAGTGACCTCAACCGTCTCGACTTTGCCCTCGATCAGTTCCTCGGACGCTTCGTGCAAGTCAAGCCCAGCGACGAACGCGAAGCCGCAGCGTTCTACCGTTTGAGCCAGCTCTACAGGAGCCAGGATTTCGGCGAGAACGCGACCGAGGTACTGCAGAAGCTGCTGCTCTTCGACCCAGCGTATCCCGGCGCCGCAGCGGATCTCGCTGCCTTGAGCGAGGAGGCCAAAGGCAGCGCGATGGTGTTCAAGAAGATCGTACGCGACGACGCGGCGTTTCGTGGTGCCGGCTGGCGCACGCGTGCAGCAGATCTGGGACTACCCGACCTACCGCCGCTCGAGCCGAGTGAGCCCCGGATGGGTCCTCGCGGAACCAGGATCGACTCTGCGTTGAACGGCTCCCCCAGCGCCCCCGCGTCAGGCCCGAGCGGCACACGGCTGGGCCCGGGTGCGCAGCGACCCACACGGGCAGCTCATGGATCGGACACCGACGTCCCGACGAATCCAGCGGTGCATCAGAGCACTCAGGCAGACGGCGCGCCCGCTGTCGCGATGGCTCTGGACGCACTGGCGCCAGGCAGTGTGATCAGCGAGCGCTATTTGATTCAGCGCGAGGTTGGACGCGGTGGAATGGCCGCCGTCTACGAGGCCGTGGACCTGGAGCTCGAAGAGACGGTCGCGCTCAAGTTCTTCTTCTTGGCCTCCGACGGCGAGCTCGTGAAGCGCTTCAAGCAGGAGCTGGCGCTCTCACGCCGGCTGAGCCACCCGAACATCGTCCAGGTCTTCGACATCGGAAGCCATGCAGGCTGCAAGTTCATCAGCATGGAGCTGCTCCACGGCAAGAGCCTTGGAGATCTCGCTCAGGAAGGGAGCGTGCCTCGAGGCCGACTGCTGAACTACCTGAGTCAGGCCTGCGCTGGACTCGCCGCGGCCCACGCGCAGGGCGTGGTGCACCGTGACGTCAAGCCGGACAACTTCTTCGTGACTCACGATGACATCCTGAAGGTGATGGACTTCGGCATTGCCAAGCGCCAGAGCAAGCCCGGGATGACCCGAGCAGGATTCATGGCAGGCACCCCGGAGTACATGTCCCCGGATCAGATCACCCGCTTCGGCTCCGTGGACGCGCGGGCGGACATCTACTCCCTGGGCGTCGTCGCCTACGAGCTCCTGTGTGGGGAGGTGCCCTTCAGCGGCTCCGAGCTGATGGAGATCCTAAACCAGCACCTCTCCAGCAAGCCCACGCCGCCCCGCGCCTTCGATCCGACGCTGACCGTCGAGCTCAACGACGCCGTCCTGCGCTGTCTCGAGAAACAACCGGACGACCGCTTCCAGTCGATGGCAGAGCTCGGCGCCGTGTTCGACGCCGAAGCCGCCCGTGCAGGCGATTGACTTTACCGCACGGAACCGATTTGGCTACTTCTTCGGCGGCCCCATCGGGCCCTTGGCCTCCTTGCCGCTCTTCAGCTTCATCCCGCCGTAAGGCTCGATGCTCGGGACCTTGGCGAACTCGGCCTCGTAGATCTTCTTCATCTCCTCGAGCTTCGCCTCGTCGGTCTTGGCCAGGTCCTTCTCCTCTCCGGGGTCGTCCTTGAGGTTGAAGAGCAGGTACTTCCAGCCAGTGCCGTAGACGATCAACTTGTAGTCGCCATGAATCAGCGCGCGGCGCGGCGGGTTGTGGCTGTCCTCGGCGAGCTCGAAGATCAAGTTCTCGCGCTTCTCGGGCTTGGCGCCGTACACCTCGGGCACCAGGCTCTGCCCCATGAACGTGGGCAGTGCGTCCATGCCCATCAGGTCGACCAGCGTCGGCGCGATATCCAGGTGATTGCGCAGCTCCTTGATGTGGCGCGGCTCGGCGCCAGGAGCCTTGATGATGAGCGGAACCTTGAGCAGCACGTCCCACACATCGAAGGCGTGCTTCCACATCTTGTGTTCGCCGAAGGCTTCACCGTGGTCTGCGGTGATCACGATCGCGGTGTCCTTCCACCACGGCTGCTTCTCGCCCCACTTGAACAGCTCGCCGAGCCAGTGGTCCGTGTACCAGACCTCGGAGTCATAGCGATCGCGGTTGCTGTTACCGAAATCGGGGCTCTCCGCGTGCTTCTGGTACTTGTCGTGCGGATCCATGTAGTGGCTCCACAGGAAGAACTGGCCCTTCGTGTTCTCCGGATTGCTCAGCACCTCGATGATCTTCTTGGTGCTCTTCTCGCTGGTGACGAAGTTGTCCGTCTGCGCGTCGAAGGTGATGCCGGGCACCATCTCCCAGACGTCAAAGCCCTGGTCGATGCCCTTTCCACGGCCAAAGTACATGTGGGCTTGCACGCCCATGGTGCGAATGCCCTTCTTCTGCATGGCCTCCTGGATGAAATCGTTGCCGACGTCGCGGTACCCGGTGAAGAACCAGCCATCGCGATACAGGGTCCCAGCGAGGCGCCCGCTCAGCATGCAGGCCACGCTCTGCGCCGTGTAGCTGGTCACTGAGCGGTGGTTGTCATAGACCACCGACTCCTTCGCGAGCTTGGTCAGGTTCGGCGCCACCTCGCGCTCGTAACCAACCCAAGGCATGTCGTCTGCACGCAGCGCATCCACGGTGAGGAACAGCACGTTCAGAGGCTTCGCTGGTCGTGTGAGCTTCTCGGGTTCCTTCGCGGCGGGCTTCGCGCTGGCGGACGCGGCGGCGATCGGCTTCGCCGACTCGTCAGCGGGAGCGGTCGTGGTCGCTGCCTTCTGGACCGGCTCTTCGGTCTTGTCGCAGCCACTCAGGATCAACAGGCTCAGGGCAACCAGGCTCGAGGTTCGCATTCACTCTGGCGCCTAGCGCGACCGCAGCCTTCAGGCCAAGAAAAGCACCGCTCTCGCGGCTCTCGAACGAGGCCGCCGCGGTGGCGAGCCAGACCGCGCCCGAACGCCGCGCCTCACCCCCGAACCTGGCTAGGGTCAGCCCGGAGGATTCACGTAGGCCTTCGCGGGTCGCCCGCGGGGCGCGACCACCTTCACCACCACGAAGCCCTTCACCGCTCGCGTCTTGCCCGGCTCACGTCCGAGTCCCCAGAGCCCGACCTGGAGCTCGAGCTCCTGGCCAGGGATCAGCGCCTTGGTGCCCTTCGGCGGCCAGCTACGCGAGAACTCGACGGGCGCATCCGGACCCACCGTTTGCTCCCCCTCGCCCTTTCGAGCATCACCGATCTCCGTGACGACCTTCTCGCCCTGAGTGACCTTGGTCGCGAACGCCAGGGGTCCTCCTTCCGGCGTCATCAGGTAGCGCGTGGCGTCGCCCTCGCTCTCGGCCTTCACCTTCACCGCGACGCCCCAGCCCCCGGTCTGGCGCTTCGCCTCCGCCTTGACGTGGAACATCACACCGTCGATGGCGACGTCGACGCCCCCGGGCACCATCTTGTAGAGCTTGTTCCGCGGGGCACCACCCTCTTCGTCGCTGGGCCTCTCCTCGTCCGCGTCGAGGCTGACAGAACCGTCGTCGTCCTCGTCCCCCTCGTCATCGGCCTCATCAGGCTCGTCTGGGGGTGAGTCGCCCTGTTCGGGCTCCGCGCTGGCGACGGGCGCCGGTTCGGCTGGCGCCCCATCGTTTCCCTGCGGTACTTCAGAGGGCCGCGCGCCGCCACAAGCGACGAACACCAAGCCGAACAACGAGGAGAGCAGACGTGCGCGGAGCATGTCTGCGACGATATCAGCCGCCGCTGAGCTTCTGCAGCACCTTTTGCGCCAGCGCCGAGTCCTCCTTGCAGCCCACGACGAGCGCACGATCGTCCTTCACCACCGCACGTCCCTCGGCGACGGGCTTGGAGAAGTCGTAGAGGATCACGGTGGCGTCGGCGTCATCGCCTTCCTTCCCGCGCACGGCCTCGATCTCGAAGGTCTTGACGTTGATCGACTCGTCTTCATCCTCAGCGCCCTCCTCGACCTTCCAACCGGCGGTCTTGATCACGCCCTCGAGCTCTGGACGCTTGAGGTTGGCCAGGCCCTTGGCCTTGATCTTGTCCGCCAGCTCACTCGAGGTGGAGCCGGAGTCGTTCATCGCGGACACGTACAGAATACGTGAGGCGTCCAGAGTCAGGGATGGCTTCGCCGCCGCCTTCTTCCAGTCGCTGAAGTCGTAGAGGTTCGCGAACACGTCCTTGCCATCGATCTGGAACTTCAAGGAATAGATGGTGCCAGCGTCGATTGACTCGTCATCCTTCGAGACCTGGGCGTAACCGGCCGCCTTGGCGTTGGCCTCCAGCTTCGACTCGTCGAGCGCCGCCAGGCTGAGACTCGGCGCAGCCTGCGTCGCCTCGGGCTCGGGCTTGTCCTTCTTGCTGCAGCCCGAGGCCAGAACTGCGGCGGAAAGCAGAACTGCGGCGGAAAGCAGAGCCGCCGTCCCCAGGTTCGCGATGCGAGAAATCATTCGACTGTTCATGACCAGGGAGAGTCGCTACCAAAGATGGGTTCGCCACGCACGGATCAGTTCACCGTCCCGGCAATCGGCAGCGCGGGTGCTTGGACGGCCCGAGCGGGAGTTCGCGTGCATGCGGCCCCCGAGCTGCTACGCCACCGTCGCACAAACTCATGAATACTCGAGCTTTTTCCCTTTGTGTCGGGCTGCTGGTCGTGGCCTGCGACGACGCGCCGAAGGAACCCTCCGACAGGCAAGTCAGCGCCGCGTCCAGCGCCTCGACGGAGGCCCCGGCCGAGACGGCTTTCGAGCCCAGGCGCGTCGATCTGCAGGCGGACGCCATGGGCACGAAGCTCCACCTGGTTAGCTACACCACTCCAGATCTGAGCGAAGACCGGGTCAGAGCAGCGATGCAGGCGGCGATGGCCGAGGTCGATCGGCTCGCCAAGCTGCTCAGCGACTGGACCGATGACAGCGACGTCGGGCGCATCAACCACAGCCCCGGGGAGTTCGTGAAGGTGGCTCCAGAGACCCTCGAGGTGGTGGAGAAGGGACTCTGGGCCGGCAAGGTGAGCGAAGGCACCTTCGACATCACCTGGAACTCCCTGGGCGGGTTGTGGAAGTTCGGCGACGCCCGCGAAGCAGATCCGAAGCCACCGAGCGCCGCGGAGATCAAGCGTCTCCTGCCTCGCGTCAATTATAGCCGCGTGGAAATAAAGAAGGACCCCCCTCGGGTCAAGGTCCCCAAGGACTCGAAGCTCGGCTTGGGCGGCATCGCCAAGGGATACATCGTCGACAAGATGGCTGCGGCGATGCGCAAGGGCCATCTGTCCAGCTTCCTGGTGCAGGCTGGGGGCGACCTCTACGGCGCGGGGCGCAAGCCCGACGGCGCTCCCTGGGTGAGCGGGATTCAAGATCCTCGCGGCAAAGAAGGGAAGTTCTTCGCGGTGATCGAGCTCACCGACCACGCCTTCTCTACGGCGGGGGACTACGCCCGCGCCTACATTCACGGTGGCAGGCGCTACCACCACATCATCGATCCTCGCACTGGCTACCCTGCGAGCGCGAGCCGCAGCGTGACCATCTGGGCACCCTCCGCGCTGCTGGCGGACGCCATCGACGACGCCGTGTTCATCCTCGGCCCCGAGAAGGGCCTCGAGCTCGTGGAAGGCACCGACGGTGTGGGCGCCGTGATCGTCACCGCGGCGAACAAGGTTATCGTTTCCAGGCGGATCCAGGGCAAGGTGAAGATCACAGCCCAGCCCAGCGAGGGAATCTAGCCCAGGCTAGCCAGCGTCGGCCTCGCTCGGGTAGTCGTCGTCATCGGAGTACTCCCCCGCTTCGGGCAGGTCGTACAGCCCCTTCCCGCCTCGCAGGGGGATGGCCCTGGCTGCCGCAACGCGCTCCAGCTCTGACTCGAGGCCGATCCGATCACGCACCAAGGGCAGCTCGGCACGGCTGCCAT
This sequence comes from Myxococcales bacterium, assembly GCA_020430865.1. The sequence continues at coordinate 33,912 of JAGQIY010000990.1, read as the reverse complement.
CCCACAGGTCGATGGCGATCGCACCGCTGGTGTCCAGTCGAATCAGGTCGATCTGCGCCCACTTGATGCGGCGCACTCGCGGCCAGACCAGGCCGGAGATCTCGCGGCACTCGAGCCCATCCCCACGGATACGTACTCCGCGCATGCTGGTGCGCAGGAGGGACGCCACCGCGCTGCTCACCAGCAGCAGCGCGAGCATACGGGAGCTGATCAGCCGATACACGTCACCAGTCACGAAGTACTCGTGTAGCCAGGTCCCCGGAGCGCTGCGCTCGGCGATCAGCACGAGTAGCGTCACCGCGAGCGCGATCCCCATGAACGTCATCGAAGGGATCCAGAACAACATGGGTGGGCCATACACCGCCTCGCTGGGGCGGTAGGCCATGTCGAAGCCGGGAGGACGAGAGATGCGAGCCACGTGCGCCATCCACTTTAGTACGCCGAGCGCGCCATTCCTTGGGCTGAGTCGCGGGGGCGCCTCACTTCGGCAGCTCGACGCCAAGACGTCATCTGGTCAGGTGAGCCGCCGACCTACATGAGCCTGAGTGGAACGTCCTATCCAACCGGAAACATCGAGCCACGACGTTGCGACGCTGCGTGGCACTCAGTACCCTCTAGACCCCGAACCCGAGGAGATCCATGCGCCCCACCTTGCTCCCCCTCAGCGCCGCGCCGCGGCTCGTTCATTCGTCTCCAGCCCGGCGCGCCTTGCGCGCCGCGCCCTGCGTCGGCGTGATGAGCCTGGCCCTGGGCTGCTCGGACTCCGGCCCGGACTCCGGGGACTCGGGCGAGCTGCTCGCGCCGCCGCCCGAGGGCAAGGGAATGCAGCTCGAGATGCGCACGGAGATCGAGTCGGGCGCCGAGGTGGAGCACTGCAAGTTCATCCAGATGCCAGCCAGCGGGCTCAATATTAACCGCACGGAAACACGTTTCACGGAAGGCAGCCACCACGTCCTGCTCTACCGCACGAAGTATCGGGAGATCCCGACGCAGAAGCAGGACGGCACCCAGGTGGACACCAGTGGCGTGTTCGATTGCTCCGATGGGGCGAGCAACGGCTGGGACGTCCTCGACGTGATCGGCGGCTCGCAGAATGCCGAAGGTGGGACGTTCTCGAACTTTCCCGACAACGTCGCGATGCGTATCGAGCCAAACACCGTGCTGATGATCAACGCCCACTACATCAACACGACCACGGAAACGCTCGAGCCCGAGGTGAAGATCAACCTCGAGACCATCCCCGACGCGCAGGTCGAGCACGAAGGGGGCATCCTCTTCTACTACAACATCTTCATCCGCGCGAACGGGATGTCCAGGTCGCAGGCTCGCATGCGCTGCCAGGTGCCCCATGACATCACGCTGCTCAACGCTCAGAGCCACATGCACGCCCGCGGCGTGGGTTACTCTGCGGAAATTCTAGAGGACGGCAAGGACCCTGCGCTGCTCTACCAGAACGATCGCTGGGAGGACGTTCCGGTCAAGACCTGGGACAGCGGCCTCGGCATCAAGGGCGGCAGTCAGATCGACTACCACTGCTCCTACGACAATCCCGAGCAAGACACGATCTATCAGGGGCCGCGCACGACCGACGAGATGTGCATGTTCATAGGCGCCTACTACCCGGCGACCACCGGTGCGAGCTTCTGCTCCTACGATCAAGACGATGGCATCGGCACCCAGCAGATCGGAGCCAAGTGGATCGGCGACGGAACCAAGACGTGTGCTCAGAGTCTGCTGTGCCTTCAGTCGAACGCGAGCAAGGGCCTCGAAGGGGTCACCGGCTGCGTCGCTGACGTGAAGGAGGAGGACTCGGTGCTGTTCTCCGACGCCGTGGGCTGCATTTTCGCTCATGGTGGCACGGAGCAGTGCCAGCCCGAGATCGATGCCTGCCTCGGCAACTAGCTCGGGGGAGTAGCCCGGCCTGCGCGTCCCGTCGCAGGGAGCATGAGGACGGAAAGCTCGCTATGCTGCCGGGCGTGCAACCACCCGTAGACGACGAGGCGCCCCTCGAACCCTTTGCGCCTCCGAAGGCCGAGTTGCTCGCGGCGCCACCATCGACGCTCAACGCATTGCCCAGTGACATCAACTTCACGCTCATGCGCGTCGGTTTGTGGATGGTGTTCGGGGCCTGGATGCTGCTGGTGCTGATCAGCGTGCCAGTCTACGTCTCGATCGCCCACGACCAACCCCCGTTCGGTCGAGGCATGGACCCGACCCTGCAGGGTGTCTTGATGGCCTTCTTCGTCGACGCTTTCTATTCTCCACCAGCGCTTTGTGCCCTGTTCGCCAATGTCGGCTTTCGGCGCCGCAGACGCTGGGCCCACGCCGTCGCCGTCGCCGCCTACGCCCTGTGCTGTCTGTGTTGCCTGCCCCTTGGCGGCTACGGTCTCTGGGTGTTGCTGCGCGAGCGGACGCGGAAGCATTTCTACCCGTCGTGACGCCGACCAGGACGCTAGCAAGAGGTCGAGGAGCGCTAGCCCCGAGCGCTCAGCTGGCGCGCGTCTTGAGCGTATCGACGGCGTGCACCGGTGCCAGATCGCCTGCCATCAGGTGGGCGATGGTCTTGTAGACCATGCGCTGGCTCTCCAGCATGGACTTGCCCTCGAAGACCGCGGCGACCACCTCGATGCTGAAGTGGCCGCCGGCGCCGCTGACGTGCGCCGTGGCGCCATCGATGCCAGCCTCGATGGACTCCTTGATGGCCTGGGTGACGTCGCCCTGGAAGTTCGTCGGGTGTGAGCTCATGAGGGGCTTATAGCGGACACGCCCGCAGCTGCCCACCTCAGTACTCGGTCGACGACTCGGCGCGGGCCACGGAAATGCGCGCGATCTCTTCTGGCATGTGCTCGGAGAGCAGCAGCTTGCCGAGCACCAGTCCGATCACCGCGATCAGCCCGGAGCCGACCAGGACTGCGAGCTTGGAGACGCCAAGGAAAGGACTGCCCGCGAAGGCCAGCTCCGCGATGAAGATCGCCATCGTGAATCCGATCCCTCCGACGCACCCCACGACGAAAACACCGCGCCAGTTGACTCCTCGCGGAAGCGCCGCAACGCCGATCTTCACCGCCAGGAACGCCGCCAGGGTGATCCCCAGTGGCTTGCCTACCATCAGGCCCAGGGCAACTCCGAAGCCCACTGTGCCCGCATTGGGTAGATCCAGGTCGATACCACGCAAGTTCACCCCGGCGTTCGCCAGCGCGAAGACGGGCATGATGAAATAGGCCACGTAACCGTGAAGATTGGACTCCAGGCGCTGAAGAGGGCTGAAGGCCTCGCGGCGTGCGGTCGCCAGCCTGTCGAGCGGCTCGAACAGCGAGTGGTCGTCAGCCTCGGGGTCTTCCAGCCTTTGATTGAAGTCGCCGAGCGCCTTGTTCGCTTCCGAGAGGAAACCCTCCTTGCCGAACCAGGAGACGTGGGGAGTGGCCAGGCCGAGCAGCACGCCGGCGATGGTCGGGTGCACACCGAAACGCAGCATCCCCGCCCATATCAAGATGCCGCTCGGGATGTACATGGTGGCAAGCCGCACACCGAAACGCTGCATCAGGAACACCAGCGCAAAGCCAGACCCCACGAGCACTAGCCCGTCGATCTGGATGCCCTTGGAGTAGAAGATCGCGATCACGATGATCGCACCAATGTCGTCGATGATGGCCAAGGCGAGCAGCAAGATGCGCAGCGCCGCGGGGACTCGCGGCCCCAGCAACGACAGGATGCCCACCGCGAAGGCGATATCCGTCGCCATCGGGATCCCCCACCCGGAGTGCGGCTCGCCCCCAGGGTTCAGGCTCATGTAGATCAGCGCCGGGACCAGCATGCCACCCACGGCTGCTGCGATGGGCAAGGCGGCACGCTTCAGCTCGCTGAGCTCGCCGTCCAATATCTCGCGCTTGATCTCCAGACCGACGACGAAGAAGAAGATCGTCATCAGGCCGTCGTTGATCCAGAAGTGCAGCGGGCGCTTGAAGTTGAGTTGACCGACCTCGACCCCGAACTCCAGATGCCACAGGTGAGCGTAGCTCTCGTGCCAGGGTGAGTTTGCCCACACCAGCGCGATCACCGCCATGGCGAGCAGGAGCAAGCCGCTCGCGGCTTGGACGTGGAGGAAGGCCTCGATGGGAGCCATCAAGGCGACCTTCAGGCGGTTGGCTGCCAGCGAAGTCTCCGGGGGCGCGCCGACGCCGGGCTGAGTGGTGCGAGTAGCCATCCCTATGGTTTTGATAGTCGGTAAGCCTGCGTTTGCCACCCCGACACACGGCCAATCGGCGGCTTTGGCGCCTCGAGCCCGCGAACGCCTGCTCATCTGACAAACTGGCAGGGCCACTCCTTCCCGTTGCTCGGCGCGAGTCAGATTGTCGTCGGCCGCGGGCGTCGTTCACGCCGACGCTGCCCTCCCCCCGATCCCCAAACCCGCAGCAGAACAGCTGCGACGTGGACTACCCGCGGCTCTCGATAGCGCTCGGCACACGTCTTGCTCCTGTCATCCTCAGAGCCGCGCAGGGCTCCCATCCCAGACCCAAGAAGCAACCAACCAAGCCAAGCGTTACGAGCTGGAAACCTGCCAAGCGTCCAGCACCGGAGAGACAGCCAAGCCTCCGTTCGCATCGGCTCACGCCCGCCAAGCCGTGAGCCGAGTCCCTGCGCGGCTCTTCACTCTTCCGCTCGCCTGTAAGGCGACGCCCTCGAACGCCGATTAACGAACCGTCGCCCTTCAGCCTCCAGCACAGACCTCGATGACTCGCACACGCCCCACCCGTCGCCGCAAACTGTCTCGCTTCGAAGCCATCGCCCTGCTGGGCGCAGCGCTCTCCCTCGGAGGCGGCTACTGGCTCTTCAGCAGCGACGCGGCAGCAAAGGACGACGCCGGGCAAGCCGTCAAGACGGCGGGGAAGATCCGCGACGCGGCCCGCGACTGGCGGTCCGAACACACCGGCTGCCCGACACTGACGCAGCTGCAGCGTGACAAGGTGCTCGACGACGAGGTGGAGGATCCCTGGGGCTCGCGTTTCCGCGTCAGCTGTGACGCGAACGACGTCACCGTCTTCTCGCCCGGCCGCGATGGCAAGCTCGGAACCGACGACGACGTCAAGAGCCGCGGCTAGCGGCAGGCACCGCTCGACGGTAGCCTACGTCGATGGCTGACTCCGACGAGATCCTGACCTTCTGGTTCGGCAGCGAGCAACAGGACCTCGCGGTCATTCAGCAGCAGGGCAGCCTGTGGTTCGCCTCCGACGCTGCGCTGGATCAACGGATTCAGAGCCGCTTCGGAGAAGCCGTGGAGCTGGCGGCGCGAGGCGAGCTGGAGGACTGGACGAGGACCGCACGAGGTCGCTTGGCGGTCATCATCCTGCTCGACCAGTTCACCCGTAACATCTATCGCGGCACTGCACGCGCCTTCGCCAGCGACGAACTCGCGCTGCGGTACTGCCGCGAGGGGATCGAGGCTGGGCACGACAGAGCGCTGCGACGGGTCGAGCGACCGTTCCTCTACATGCCGCTGATGCACAGCGAAACCCTGGAGGCTCAGGACCAAGCGCTGCGCGTGTTCGAGCAGCTCGCCGAGACAGCCGACGGAGAGCTCAGGAAGTCGTTCGAGAACAACGTCAAGTTCGCCCGAATGCATCGCGACCTGATCGTGCGCTACGGTCGCTTTCCCCACAGAAACTCCATCTTGGGCAGAGAGAATACTCCAGCAGAAGCCGAGTACCTCGCGGGGGACGCCGAGACGTTCGGCCAGAGCAAGAAATGACTTCCACTCCAACGACGGGAGACGGTCTCGGCGAAGGACGCTACGTGGTGACACGCCTGATCGGCGAGGGCGCACAGGGCCAGACCCTGGAGGCGATCGACAAGCGGGACGGCACCCTGGTCGCGATCAAGCGCTTCAGCGTGCGAGGAGCCTCCAGCTGGAAGGACGTCGAGCTCGCCGAGCGTGAAGCTCGGGTACTGGCGCAGCTGAACCACCCCTCGTTGCCGCGACACCTGGACCACTTCGAGGAACGGGGCGCGCTCTACCTGGTGATGAGCCTGGTTGGAGGTGAGGCCCTCTCGGAGCTGCGGCGCCGTGGGGAGCTGCTCGATCAGAGCCAGGTCATCGACTTGTTGCAACAGTTGTCCGACGTCTTGACCTACCTCTCGCGCCGCGCGCCCCCCGTGATTCATCGCGACATCAAGCCCGGCAACATCCTGCGCCGCGCAGACGGGAGCTACGCTGTCGTGGATTTTGGTTCCGTGCGGGATCAATTGAAGCAGGACGGGAGCACCGTCGTTGGGACCTTCGGCTACATGGCGCCAGAGCAGTTCCAAGGTCGCGCGCTACCCGTCAGCGACGTTTACGGCCTGGGCGCGACTGCCCTGACGCTCCTGACCGGGGTGGAACCGGACAAGCAACCTCACGAGGGCCTGGGCATCGACGTCGCGGCTGCGCTCGGCGCGAGCGCCGATCGTCGCCTGGTCCACCTGCTCCAGGGCATGCTCACCCCCGATCCCGATCGACGCACTCGCGACCTGGGCCCGGCCCTCGCAGCCCTCCGAGCCGAGTCGGCGCGTGACTACTGGCGCGCGGGCAGACGAGCAACGCAGGCTCGCTCTGGAGCGAGCTCGGGGGCAGAGCCACGGCCTGGACGAGCGCGCCCCTTCACGCCGCCGTTGATCCTGGTGATCTTCGGAGCGGGCTTCTGGTTCTCCAGCTCGACTCGGTTCAGTCTGATGGTGCCGCTGATGAGCCTGATGATCGCCGCTGTGGTCTGGTTCTACATGAGTGGCGGACTCAAGCTGGAGCGCTTCCAGGAACAGCTGGGCGGAACCGGACGCCACCGCTCGAAGGGCGAGCGAACTCGGGTCGGCTCGGATGAGCACGAGCGTCACCGCGTGGGAGAAGCCGACGCCGGAGACCGTGAACGGGAAAGCGCCAGCAATTCCTCCGGGAAAAATCGACGTAGCGTCTAGCTAGCGATACGTTCAACCCATGACCGATCGCCCCGAGAGCCTGACCCCAGGACAGCTGATCGGCGCTACCGCGTCGAACGTCCTGGGTGTTCTCGGCCTTTCCAGTGGCGGCGAGCACGGGACCGTTGCACTGGTGTCCGTCGGCCGTCTTGGTGTTGACCTTTCCTGGCGGGGTGCTGTGAACGGCCTGCTAGGCCGCCTGAGGTTCCGGCTCTGCTCCGGGGATCTCTCGATTCGGAGCGCGACCAGGGGGAGCCGTGAGCATGGCGTTCGTCAGGTACGGCATGGCCAAGGGCACCAGGTCGATCTCCGGGTCGAGCTGCTTGCCTAGGCCCTCTGCGACCAGCATCGCCAAGTTGACGACCGTGAAGCTGGGATCGATCTGCACTCGGTGCTTGCGCAGCACGTTCATCATACCGCTCACGGCCTGGGAGACCTCCACCTCGCCCAGCGTCTTGCCGTAGAGGTTGCTCAGGTAGCTCTTCACCTCGGTCTCGAAGGCAGCGTAGTCGTCGCAGCCCACGCTGGGAGCATAGCCGTAGAACACCCTGGCCGCGCGCGCGCCGTCCTGCTGGCTGAGCGCCACGAAGGTCTCCACCCAGGGGCGCAGCAGATCGCCTGGGATTTCAGTGACCATCCCCAAGTCGATCAGCACGACACGGCTATCTCGGGTGAGGATGATGTTGCCCGGGTGCAAGTCGGCGTGCACGAATCCATCGGTGAAGGTCATCTTGAGGATGCACTCGCCACCGAGGCGCGCCAGGCGCTTGCGGTCGCCTCCCACCTTCTCCGGCTCCGTGGCCTTCACGCCGTCGATGAACTCCATCACGATCACCCGCTCGGTGCACAGCTCGTCGAACAAGCGAGGCACGTCGATGCCATCGACCTCGGCGAAGTTGGCGGCGAAGCGTCGATTGTTTTCGGCTTCCTTGCGGAAATCTAGTTGCCCGCGCAAGGACTCACCGAAGCGTTCCACCGAGCCAGGCAAGCTCAAGAGGTGAAGCGTCGGGATCTTGTCCAGGATCCGGGCTCCGATGGCCATGATGGCCAGATCGCGCTCGATCTGCCCTGGAGCGTCCGGGCGCTGGACCTTGATGGCGACCGACTCGCCGGTGTCCAGCCTGCCCTTGTGAACCTGTGCGACGGACGCCGCCGCCACGCACTCACTGTTGATCTCGGCGATACGACTGCGCTTGTCCCCCAGCTCCCGATCGAGCACGGCGCTGATCGCCCCGTAAGGCGCCGGCTTGACGGCGTCCTGCAGCTTCGCGAGCTCCCCAGTGTACTCGTCGTTCAGCAGGTCGGGGCGAGTGCTCAGGATCTGCCCGAACTTGATGAACGTCGCGCCCAGCTTCTCCAGGAGCTTGGCCAGCACGTCTCCCCGAAGACGATCTCTCTCCTGCTTGGAGATAAAGCCACGCGGAATTCTACGCGCCCAGTACACGAAGAAGGCGACCAGGCACACCAGGGAGATGTGCACGAAGCGAACGGACAGAGCGAGGAAGCGCATGGGCTCGGACTCGGTGGAGCGGGCGGACCCTAGCACAATCGCCGCGTACGTCGCGGCGGTCGAGCCAGCGGGCGCTCGAAGGTGGTTCTGGGCCGATCACGCGCTGGCGCGGCGAGCGGCGCTCGCGCTGCTATCATCTCCAGGTGCACCGCCCCCGACCACCAAAGCTGCTGCATCCAGGACGCCGGGAGGCCTTCCCAGACCCACGCCTGGCCGACGAAGAAGGACTGGTCGCGGTCGGGGGAGACCTGGCCCCCTGGCGTCTGATGGCGGCGTACGAGCGCGGGATCTTCCCCTGGTACAATGGCGGCGTCCCACCGCTTTGGTGGAGCCCAGATCCAAGAACGGTGCTGGAGCCAGGCGATCTGCACGTGTCCCGCAGCTTGAGGCGGCTGCTCCGGAAACGAGCGCTCGAGGTCAGCTACGATCGGGCTTTCTCCCAGGTCATGCGGGCATGCGCCTCGGAACGCAGCGAGGGGACGTGGATTCTGCCCGAGATGCTCGACGCCTACGATGAGCTCTTCGCCCTGGGTCACGCCCACAGCTTCGAGGTCTGGCAGCAAGGCCAGCTGGTGGGTGGATTGTACGGCGTCGCAGTCGGGAAAGCCTTCGCGGCGGAGAGCATGTTCCATCGCGTGACCAACGCCTCGAAGGTGGCGTTGAGCGTGTGTCTCACCAGCCTCGCTCGCGCGGGTCTCGAGCTGTTTGACGTGCAGTTCTTGACCGATCACCTCGCCAGCCTCGGCGCTCGGGAGATCCCGCGGCAGCAGTACCTGGACCGCCTGACGCTGGCGCGCTCTGGCGCGCTCGACTGGTCCCATCTTGCGCTGTACCAAGATTTCTAACTACCTGAATCTTCTACAAGATCTCATTTTCTCGACTTATCCCATCGGGAATACACAAAGAAACTTGGTGCTGGTTTCCGACCTCGACGCTATGTCATGCGAATCCCATCGCATGGAGCGCGCCGTGAACCCCCCCCTGCTGACTCAACGCCTGACTCACCTCAGGCAACTCGAAGCCGAGAGCATCCACATCATCCGCGAGGTCGCCGCGGAGTTCGACAACCCCGTGATGCTGTACTCCATCGGCAAGGACTCCTCGGTCATGCTGCGTCTCGCGCAGAAGGCATTCCACCCGGGGAAACTGCCCTTCCCCTTGCTCCACATTGATACCACGTGGAAATTCAAGGCGATGACGGACTTCCGCGACGCCTACTGCGCCGAGCTCGGTCTGGACCTGATCGTCCACACCAATCAGGAGGGCAAGGCCCAGAACGTCAATCCGTTCGACTACGGCAGCCAGAAGTACACCACCATCATGAAGACGCAGGCGCTGCTCCAGGCCCTCGCCGCCGGCGGGTACGACGCCGCCTTCGGCGGAGCCCGTCGAGACGAGGAGAAGAGCCGGGCGAAGGAGCGCATCTATTCGTTCCGTGACGAGCACGGAACCTGGGATCCGAAGAACCAGCGCCCGGAACTCTGGAACCTGTACAACGGCAAGATCACCAAGGGCCAGAGCATCCGCGTGTTCCCGCTCTCCAACTGGACCGAGCTGGACATCTGGCTGTATATCCACAGAGAAAATATTCCGATCGTCCCGCTCTACTACGCCGCCGAGCGCCCCGTCGTCGAGCGGGACGGTCAGCTGGTGATGGTCGACGACGCGCGCATGCGTCTGCTCCCGGGGGAGCAGGCAAAGCTGGAGCGGGTGCGCTTTCGCACCCTTGGTTGCTATCCGCTCACCGGCGCGATGCGCTCAGACGCGACGACGCTCCCCGAGATCATCCGTGAGATGCTCCTCACCCCATTCTCCGAGCGCGGTGGTCGGCTGATCGACTTCGACGAAGAGGGCTCGATGGAGACCAAGAAGCGCGAGGGCTACTTCTAGTGCGCCTCGTCAGCCAGCAACGTCAGGGAAGTCGCCGCCAATGAGTCACCACTCCGAGCTCATCGAGCAAGACATCGAAGCCTACCTGGAACAGCACCAAAGCAAGGAGCTGCTCCGATTCGTGGCCGTCGGTAGCGTGGACGATGGCAAGTCCACGCTGATCGGCCGCCTGCTCCACGACACCCACGGCGTGTACGAAGATCAGCTCTCGGCCGTGAAGCGTGCCTCGAAGCAGGCCGATGTGGAGATTGATTTCTCGCTCTTCACCGACGGCCTCAAGGCGGAGCGAGAGCAGGGCATCACCATCGACGTCGCGTACCGCTATTTCTCCACGGAGAAGCGCAAGTTCATCATCGCGGACACCCCTGGGCACGTGCAGTACACGCGCAACATGGCGACCGGCGCCTCCACCGCGAACGTCGCGATCATTCTGATCGACGCGCGCCTGGGGGTTCTGCAGCAGTCGCGGCGGCACGCCTACATCGCGTCGCTCCTGGGGATCCCCCACCTCTTCGTCTGCATCAACAAGATGGACCTGGTGGACTATGACCAGCAGCGCTTCGAGACGATCCGTGGCGAGTTCACCGAGTTCGCCCGCCGGCTCGGCTTCAAGGACGTCACCTTCATTCCGATCAGCGCGTTGAGGGGACACAACGTGGTTCATCCAGCGGAGAGCATGCGCTGGTACAGCGACGCAGGGGGCAAGACCCTGCTCGCTCACCTGGAGACGGTGCCCATCGCGGAGGACCGCAACCTGCGGGACATGCGGTTCCCGGTGCAGTACGTGCTGCGTCCCAATCTCGACTATCGCGGGTTCGCCGGTCAGATCGCTTCCGGACGGATTCAGTGCGGCGACGAAGTCCTTGTCCTGCCCTCGCTCCGCACGAGTCGCGTCAAGAGCATCGACACCTTCGATGGATCCATCGAAGAGGCCTTCGCTCCGATGAGCGTCACGCTGCGTCTGGAGGACGAGGTGGACGTCAGCCGAGGCGACATGCTGGTCCACGCCAGCGAGCGTCCTCAGGTCGCTCAAGACTTCGACGCCATGTTGGTGTGGATGAGCGAGACGCCCCTGGATCTGGGCAGGAGCTACTTCATCAAGCACACGGCTCAGTACGTTCGCGCCGAGGTTCAAGAGGTGCTCAGCCACACCGATCTCGAGACGCTGGAGCCCACCCCGGCGGGAGGTCTCGAGCTCAACGAGATCGGTCGCGTCCGCATCCGCGCGCATCGACCGCTGTTCATCGACAGCTACGCGCGAAACCGCGCGACCGGTGCGTTCATCGTGATCGACTCGGTCACCAACGACACCGTCGCCGCCGGCATGATCGCCGACTCGGTGCAGCGCGGCTCGACCAGCATGGGGGACGATCACACACAGGTCTCCGCGGGGGAGCGGCGGCGTCGCCTGGGCCACGCGCCGGCGTTGATCGAGCTGGCGGGGGATCCTTCCGAGATGAAGTCCCTAGCGTTCGCGGTGGAGCGCGTGCTCTTCGATCGGAACTACGTGGCCATCTCCATGGGCCCCGAGCAAGCGCACACCCCCGAGGCCGCGTGGGCTACGATCGAGCGACTACTGGCGCTCGGGGCGGTCGTCGTCTGGGCTGGAGAGCTCCCGGACCTCGTCACACAGCGCCTGGGCAGCCATCGACACGCCAAGCCTCAGCTGGGAACGGGCGAGCAACCCGAAGCACCGGCTGCCGCCCCCAGAGCAGACACGGATGCGCTGGCAGAGCGCGTCGTCGAGCAGCTCACGACATCTGGCACGCTCGGCGTCTGAGGCAGCACCCGCCGCACCAGCGCGGAGAGCGCGGCCTCGAGCTCCGCGCTCTCGAGCATCTGCGGGCGCTCCAGGGCCACGCGGTCCACGGCCCCGCTCAGCGCGGAAGCCGCGAGGAAACGCTCGATCTCGCTGAGTTCCGGAGCGCAGCGCTCGAGGGCAGCGGTGATGGCAGCAAAGCTCGGGTCACACACGGCACCATCGGCCGCGGCGCGAAACAGCGTGCGATCGCGTCGCCGCCGCTCGAGTAACAAGCGCCCGAGACGAGGCAGCCGATCGCAGCTCAGCTCGGCCAGCTGCTGCTCGAACCAACCAGATTGACTGGCGAAGAGACTGCGCACCAGCTCACGCTTACCGGAGAAGTACTGGTACAGGCTGCCGATCCCGACGCCAGCCACCTTGGCGACCTGCGTGGTGGAGAGGCCTTCATAGCCCCGCTCGAGCAGCACTCGCTCCGCCGCGGTCAGGATGACCTCGACCGTGTTGCGGGCACGACGCTGAATCGGCATGCGACGCAGCTCCTCACCCACGCTCAGCTCTTGGAGATCTTGATTTTCCACGCTCCCAGCATGCGCCGCCTCGTCAGAGTCTGCTTGAGCGTAGCCTGAGCGTTGTCTGAAGGAGCCCTGAGGCCGCCGTTCAGGCGGTTCCGGTCGCGACCTGCTGGTTGTGTCGCACGTCGGTGCCAGCGACCATGAAGACCACCATCTCGGCGATGTTCGTGGTGTGGTCCGCGATGCGCTCCAGGTAGCGCGCCACCGAGAGCAAGCGCTGGGCGTTGTCCGGGTCAGAGGTCATCTGCGCGCTGAGCGCGGGAAACGTCTGAGCGTAGGCAGCGTCTACCAGCGAGTCGCGCTCCATCACTCGCTGCGCCTTGGCGACGTCCTTGGTGACGAACGCGTCCAGGCAGTCCCTGAGCATGCCGGAGGTGACGTGGGCCATCTCGGGCAAGTCCGTCTCGACGTCCAGCGGTGGATGTCCACACAGCTCGATCGTCCGCTCGCAGATGTTGGAGGCGAGATCTCCGATCCGCTCGAGATCGGTCACCAGCTTGAGCGCGGTGGTGATGAAGCGCAGATCGCCCGCCACGGGTTGACGCCTCGCCAGCAAGCGCAAACAGCGCTCGTCGATATCGACTTCCAGGCGATCGATCTGAGCGTCGATGGTGGAGGTCGAGCGTGCGAGTCCAGCGTCACGAGTCGCGAACGCCTGCATCGCGTCATGCACCATCTCTTCCACACGCGAGCCCATGAGCAGCACGCGCTCTCTCAGCGCAGCCAGCTCTTTCTCGTATTCGCGGTCGGTGTGGAGTCTCGACATGAACTCGATCACGGGGCGCCCGGTTCACCGCTGGTGTCCGGGATGGTTCCCCTCCAAGGCCCGCAAGGGCGCCAACAACACTCGGAGTGTTCGACCCGCCAGCCCACTGGGATGCCCGATGAAGCTCAACGGATGTTCAAGCGTAACCTGGCTCCGGGCGCTTGACCATGCCGCGACTTCGACGGCGCTCACTCGCCCGGGCACGAGGCGTGCTGGCCCTACCGCGCGGTTTGCACGACGCAGCATCGATTTGCGGGCCGATGGAGTCAGCCAATCCAGGTTTCGACCCGCCCTCGTGGTCTCTTGGTCCGTGACGAAGCCCGCCCCCTTGGACGCTTCTTCGTGATTTTTCGGGGGTGAGAGCGCGACCTCGCCTCAATCAGCGTGGCGTACAGGCCAGGGAAGCACGCGTTTGCTCCTCCGCGCGCTGGTCAGACCACTAGCTGGCTAGTGCAGTCGGTCCGCGGGGATCGGAATCGCGCTGGCCGAGGGATGGCTCTTCAGCTCGTCGGGGGCCACCGGTAGCGTCACCCAGAAGCGCGCTCCCTTTCCGAGGGCGCTCTCGACGCCCACGTTGCCGCCGTGCGCCTCGACCAGATGCTTGACGATGGACAGGCCAAGCCCGGTGCCCCCGAGATCCCGGGAGCGCCCTTTATCCACACGGTAAAATCGTTCAAAGAGCCTCGCGAGGTGCTCTTCCGGGACCCCGGGACCGGTATCCGCGACGGAGATCTCCACCATCTCTCCGACCCGCTTCGCCACGATGCGCACCGCGTCACCATCCGAGGTGTACTTGATGGCGTTGTCCACCAGGTTGCTCAGGATGTGCTCCATCGCCCGCCCGTCGGCTCGCACGCACGGGAGCTCGTCCTCGAACTCCAGCTTGATCTCGAGATCGCGGTTCTTGATGCGCCCGTCGAACATGCCCAGCACCTGGAGCACGAAGGGGCGCAGCGCCAAGGGCTCCTTGCGCAAGCGGAAGGAGCCCGACTCGATGCTGGACAGGCTCAACAGGTCCTCCACCAGATCCCTCAAGCGGATGGCGTTGCGATCGATGATGTCGATGAAGCGTCCCGCGACCTTCGCGTCGTCCTTGGCCCCGCCCATCAGGGTCTCGGCCGCCGAGTGGATGGACGCCACGGGAGTGCGGAGCTCGTGGGAAACGTTCGCGACGAAGTCCCGGCGCATGCCTTCGAGTCGCCGCATCTCGGTGACGTCCAGGAATACCAGCAGCCAGCCCTGCTCGGGCACGGGCTGCACCTGCACCAGCAACGTGCGCGGCTTCAGTCCTCGTACCTCGATCTCGCCGCTGCCAGGCTTGCGAGACTTCTTGGCGCTCTCGAGCAGCTCGTGCAGCTCGGACTGGCGGACCGTCTCGAGCAGGGTCTTGCCCACGACGTCCTGGTTCAGCAACAGCATCTCTCGCAGCGCGGGGTTCACGTGCTGAATGTGACCGGACGGATCGATCAGCATCACACCCTCGCGCATGCTCTCGAGGATGCTGCTCATCTTGTCGCGCTCGCTGGTCAGCTCGTCGAGCGTCGTGGAGAGGTTCGTCGCGAGCAGGTCGAGCCCAGCGCCGAGGGGCCCGAGCTCGTCCTCCTTGCGCACCCGCGCTCGCGCGGTGAGGTCGCCATCGGCCATGCGGCGCGCCACCTCGGTGAGGTGAGTCGCGGTGTTGGCGAGGCTCTTGGCAGCGAAGCTGGCGAGCAGCACGGCAATGGCCAAGCCCAGGATGGATGCGAGGAGCAGTCCCTTCTCCAGTGACTGCAGCGCGCCCTGGACCTCCTCGAGCTGAATCGAGAGCCGCGCAACCCGGGGACCTCCCGGCGCAGTGCGCTTGACTGGCACCGCGACATACAGCTGGCTCTGCCCGATCGTCGCGCTGGTGCGCTCCGAGATGCCCCGTCCACTGCTGAGCGCGTCGGCCACCTCCGGTCGCTCGCGGTGGTTCTCGATGTCTGCCAGGTCCGCGACGGGTACCTCCGAGTCGCCGAGCACCTGACCATCCGCCGCGATCAAGGTGACTCGCGCCTTCGAGGCCTTGCCGAGGCGATCCGCCAGGGCATCCCAAGCCTCTACGTCCCGATCTCCCAGGCGAACTTCGCTGACCTGGTCGGCGATCAGCTCGGCGCGCGTCACCAGGTCGCGCGTCATGTGGTCCACCAGGACGGTGTGCACCTCGCGACGCATGAACAGGAACGCCGCCGTGATGGCGACGCCGATCAGCAACAGAGCAACGAGCGTGAGCTTCGCTCGTAGACCCAGCTTCAATGCATCGCCGCCTCGTCCGGCGTGCCTACGAAGCGATAGCCCACGCCACGCACGGTCTCGATGTAGTCGCGTGCGTTGGCCAGCTTCTCTCGCAGACGCTTGACGTGAGTGTCCACGGTGCGAGTCGTGATGCTGGAGTCCATGCCCCACACGTCCTCGAGCAGCGTGCCCCGCGACTGAACCCTATTCTTGCGATCGTAGAGCGTGGTCAGGAGCCGGAACTCGAGCGCGGTCAGATCGACGAGCGCGTCGTCGACCCAGACCCGATGCGCGTCTCGGGCGAACTTGAGGCAGCCGAACTCGACCACGTCTTCCTTGATGTCGCCCCCCGATTCCGCGCGGCGCAATACTGCGTTGATGCGCAGGAGCAGCTCTCGCACACTGAAGGGCTTGATCACGTAGTCGTCAGCGCCGAGCTCGAAGCCCACCACGCGATCGATCTCTTCACCCTTGGCGGTGAGCATGATCACGGGCACTCCGCGAGTCGCCGAGTTGTCCTTGATCGCCTTGCAGACCTCGGTGCCCGGCATGTCGGGGAGCATCAGGTCGAGCAAGACGAGGTTCGGGCGCTTCTCGCGGACGAGGTTCAGCGCCTCGGTGCCTCGCAGCGCCTGGAGTACTTCGTGTCCTACTTGCTCCAAGTTGTAACGTAGGACTTCTTGGAGATCGGTTTCGTCTTCGACGACGACAATTCTGGCCATTGGGTTGCCCCTGAGTAACGCCTCAGTGTGACGCTCACGTGACAGATAGGGAGCCTATCCGGGGCCGAAACCCGACGCCAGGACATGCGCCTCGAAGGCCCGTGGCTGACTCCCGACGCTGCCCCCCTCACCCCCAAACCCGGCACGACACGCACGAAAGTACCTTCTTCTGCGCTCGAGAGCCGATCCAGGTGAGGAGCTGGATCAGCCCCGTGCGGTGAAGCGATAGCCGACCCCGCGCACCGTCTCGATGTGGTTGCGGGCGTGTGCCAGCTTCTCTCGAAGGCGCTTCACGTGGGCGTCGACCGTGCGCGTGGAGGAGTCCCCGCGCATTCCCCAGACGTTGTCGAGCAAGACCGAGCGGCTCTGAACGCGCTCTCGCCGCTCACACAGCGTCACCAGGAGCTTGAACTCCAGGGCCGTCAGCTCGACCTCGGTCTCACCCACCCAGACCCGATGCGCGTCCCGATCGATGCGCAAGTCGCCGAACTCCAGCGTGCCGTTCGCCGGGGGCGGACCCGATTTTCGACGGAGTACCGCACGGATTCGCAGAGCCAGTTCGCGCATGGAGAACGGCTTTGTCACGTAGTCGTCCGCGCCGAGCTCGAAGCCGACGACCCGATCGATCTCCTCGGTGCGCGCTGTACACATGATCACCGGGATGTGCGCGGTCACGGGGCTCGCACGAAGCAGCCGACAGATCTCCGTGCCGGCAAGGTCTGGCAGCATCAGGTCCAACACCACGAGATCCGGGACCATTTCCCGGCATAGGCGTAGCCCTTCCTTGCCCGTGAGCGCCGAGGTGACCTCGTAGCCGAGCTGCTCCAGGTTGTATTGCAGGACGGTGTGGATGTCCTCTTCGTCATCTACGACGAGAATGCGAGTCATCTGAGCCGGTGGCAGTACCGAGGCAGCGTGACTGTCCGGTGACGTGAGCGTAGCGCTCTCGAACAATCTGTGGATGACGGCTCCAGCTGGACTCGTAGGTGTCGCTTGACCTCCGTCGGCGCTGTGTTCCGTGACGAGAACAACGAGTCTGGAGTGATGTGACAGCGCTGAAACGCATCGGAGCGTTCGTGACGCCAAGCAGACTTTCCTTTACGGCCATTTTGCTCGACCGCCACGGAGCCGTCACAGAACACGCGCAGGGTCGCGACCACCAATGGACCCCAAGACGTGGACGAACGAAGACGGCGATTCAGGCCGTTTTGGACGGCTCTCTGCAGGCTTCGCGATGGGCGTCCTCTGCATGTCGGGGCTCCTGGCATTCCTGACGGTCGCGGGTGGCAACGTCACCGAGATCGTCAAGGAGGAAGACGAGATCGTCGATGTTCAGCTCGCCAAGACTCCCGAGCCGGAGCCAGAGCCTGAACCCGAAGAGGAGATCGATCCGGATCCGGCACCACGAGCAGCGGGTCCCATCATGCCCAAGCTGGTGGTTCCCAAGGAGATCCCCAAGGAAGCGCCCAAGGAGACCGACGCTCCCGTCGGCGACGACACGGGCACTGGCGATCCCTACGCCAACGCCGGAGGTGGTGGGCGCGGCAGAGGCGTGGCAAAGCCCGCTCCCAAGCCGACCGCCGAACCCACGGTCGAGAAGCCCAAGCCTCCGCCACCGAAACCCGAAAAGAAGAAGGTCTTCCGTGCCAACGAGGTCGCCGTGCAGCCGGTGGCCCAGAGCCGTCCCTACCCGAGCTACCCGTCCGCGGCGCGATCCGCGGGCATCGAAGGCGTCGTCGTCGTGCGCTACGTCATCACCGAGTCAGGGAGCACCGCGGCGGTCAAGGCCGTGCGCGGTCCGCCCGAGCTGACCGGCGTCTGCGAAGCAGCAGTGAAGAGCTGGACATTCAGCCCTGCGAAGAACGAACTCGGCCAGGCCGTGCCCGTCGTCAAGTTCGCGCGCTTCCCTTTCAAGATCAAGATCTAGCGGCCCGCACACGACCGCCCTGCATCCTCTTTCCCACATAGAAAAAACTGACTCTTTGCGCCCGTCGTAGCGGGCCCAGCTCGACCCCTGAGCTGGCCAACCGGAGCACTCCAATGACTCTCGATCCGATTGAAATCTGGCACCACATGAGTGGCCTGAACAAGGCCATCGCCGTCATCCTCATCACGATGGGCGTATCCACCATCGGTGTGGTGGTCGAGCGCATCCTCGCCTTCTCGAAGGCCAACAGCGAGTCTCGAACCTTCGTCCAGAAGGCGGCCGCCCTGCTCGACGAGTGGCGAATCGACGAGCTCATCTCGCTGACGGAGAAGCACAAGTCCTCCACCCTGGCTCGCACCATCGGCGCCATGATGCAGCGTTACCAGCGCGGCCTGGAGCGCGCCGAGAAGGGGCTTACCCCTGTGGAAATGGCACGCAACGAGGCCGAACGCACCAAGGAGACGATTGGCGCCGAGCTGCGACGGGGCTTCACCGTCCTGAGCTCGGTGGCTTCGGTCGCGCCCTTCGTCGGCCTCCTGGGCACGGTCATCGGCATCATCATGAGCTTCAAGGCCATCGGAGCGGGCGGAGACGCGGGCATGTCAGCGGTCATGACGGGCATCTCGGAGGCGCTCTTCGAGACCGCCCTCGGTCTGATGATCACCATCCCGGCGGTGCTCTTCTTCAACTACCTCACCGGCCGCGTGAATCAGATCGAACTCACCCTCGCTCACTCCTCCAGCGAGCTCTTGGACGAGATGGAGAATCGCTATGGGCATGAATCTGGGCTCGTCGAAGCGCGGAAAGCAGCCTGAGCCGGACATCAACATCACGCCGCTCGTCGACGTGGTGCTGGTCTTGCTCATCATCTTCATGGTCGTGGCTCCTGCGTTGAACAACGACCTCGTGCGGCTGCCCGAAATCAAGCAGCCGGATCCCAAACCCAAGGACGAGAACGCCGTGGAGATCACCCTCTCCGGCGATGGCTCCACGGCGCTCGAGCAGAAGAAGGTGGACAAGGAGACGCTCAAGCGCGAGCTCAAGCAGATCCACACCTCCCAAGCCGACCGCCAGCTGCTGCTCAAGACAGACGTCAACGTCCCTTACGAGCGCGTGCGCACGACGCTCGGCGTGATTCAAGAGATCGGCTTCAAGGGCGTCAGCCTCAAGGTCGAAGAGAAGAAGAAGGACGGCTGAGCTCCAGCCTCGAGGCGACCCATGGCATTCACCGCTCCCTCCGGTTCATCCAAGCACGGCAATCCGCCGAACGTGAACATCACGCCCCTGGTCGACGTCGCGCTCGTCGTGCTGATCATCTTCATGGTCGTGGCCCCGATGCTCACCAAGACCTTCTGGTTGAACCTACCGAAGAAGGACAAGGAGGACACGCCCCCCCCGGCCAATCAGCCCGAGCCACCCCTGGTGCTCACCCTCAACGCTCAGGGTGTGGTGAAGCTGAACCAGACCGTCGTGCCGAAGACCGACCTCCCGACTCGGCTCCCCCGCATGATGGCATCACGCAAGAGCAAGGTGCTGTACTTCGATGCACACGATGGCGCGAGCTACGCCGAGGCCGTCGAGGTGATGGACCTGGCTCGCCGCGGCGGGGCGCGGTCGATCGCCATGTTGACCGACAAGGTGGCCGAATAGCGTCGATCCCCACTGGCAATATCCCCAAGGAAATACACGAGCGACGCTCCGCGGTAGTGTTACGGCGAGGTAACGAGCTTGTAGCGCTTTCGACCAACTCCCCCCGGGCGCTCCTTAATCCTCTATCTTCCCGCCGGCGAAACGGCCACACCAGGGCTCCTCCAGAGCCCGCCGTCCTCGCGGCCCCACCAACTCGAACGCGCCCTCAAGGTGCGTGAACCAGGAAGGCGCACCCGCGCAGGTGCGCTGGCAACAACCCAGCACTGCCGGCACCGATCGCTCGGTGTCCGTACGACGCCGAGCTGCGTCCATGGCGCGGCTCCTCGAGAGGTTTCAATGAGGTCCCGCTTCCGCTTCCTCCCAATCTTGACGCTGCTCGCTCCGCTGATGATGAGTCAGCACGCCTTCGCTCAACCAGCGGACGACCCGGGCGAGGAGGAAGGCGAGACCATCGTCCCCACCGACGACGAAGACGCGCCCCCCGAAGACGCGCCCCCCGAAGACGCGCCCCCCGCGGAGGACAAGAAGCCCGAAGACAAGCCATCAGACACACCAGCCGAGGACGGCGGCTACGACCTCGAGGAGTATAGCGAAGAGGAGATGGGCGAGACCGATCTCACCGAGAAGCCCAAGGCCGGCAAGGGCGCCCTGACCGGCACCGTGCGCGACACCAAGTACGAGGAGCCGCTGGTCGAGGCCCAGATCGAGGTCGTGGGCAAGAACATCGAGGTCTTCACCGACGTCAACGGTCAGTTCCGCCTGGAACTACCACCAGGCACGTACACCCTGCGCATCGCCTACGACGCCCACTACACGCAGCGACTCGACAACATCATCATCGCCGACGGCAAGATCGCGAAGCTCGACATCAAGCTACGTCCCGACGAGAAAGCCGTAGAGACCTTCGTTGTCGAGACCAAGGCCGACACCTCGGGCCTCGCCGGCTTGACCCTCACGCGCCAGCGCTCCGCGGCGATGGGCGACAGCGTCGGGCGCGGGGAGATCTCCAAGACCCCGGACAAGGACGCGGCGCAGGCCGCACAGCGCGTTGTTGGGGCGACGATCGTCGACGGTCGCTTCGTCTACGTCCGCGGCCTCGGCGACCGCTACGCCAACGCCCAGCTAAACGGCGCACCGCTACCGAGCCCGGAGCCAGATCGGCAGGCGGTCCCGCTCGACCTGTTTCCAAGCGTCGTGCTCGAGAGCTTGACCATCGCCAAGACGTTCACGCCGGACAAGCCCGGCGACTTCGCCGGCGGCTCCGTACGAATCAAGACCCGCGATCTGCCGGAGGAGTTCCTGTTCAAGGCGTCTCTGGGCGTCGGCTTCAACACCCAGGCGACTTTCCAGGACCGCCTCGGCTATCGCGGCAGCAACACGGACTGGCTCGGCTTCGACGGCGGCACTCGCCAACTCCCGGACATCCCCGACTACAAGCTGTCTCGTACCACGCGGAAACCGGACGGTGAGTTCATCACCCAGGACGAGCTGACGGCGAACGGCCGCAAGATCAACTCGTTCATGACCCCTCAGGAGAAGTTCACGCTCCCGAGCCATAGCGGGTCGGTGGTGGTCGGCAAGACGTGGGACCTCGGCGGGGAGCAGAAGCTCGGCCTCGTCGGCTCGCTGAACTACTCCCGCTCTTGGGAGGTGATCAACGACCGCATCCGCCGCAAGTTCGACTACAACGACACCGAAGAGCGGCTCGATTTGCTCGCGGACCTGCATGAGCAGAGCGGCAAAGAGAAGGTGCGCTGGGGCGCCTTTGGCACCCTCACCTACCAGCTCAGCCGAAACCACAAGATCACGCTGACCGGTCTGCGCAGCCAGAGCTCCGATGACACGGCGCGCATCCTCGAAGGCTTCTACGAAACGCGGCAGGCGGTGCTTCACGGCACCCGCTTGCAGTTCATCAGCCGAGTGCTGAACTTTGGCCAGCTGCAAGGGGAACACACCTTCGAGGACGCAAACAGAGGCCTCCTCGAGTGGAACGTGTCCCTCGCAAAGGCATTCCGCGAGGAACCGGACACGCGCGATACCGTCTACCGCGGCCAGCCTGATGGCTCCGTCGTGTACATCGACGGTTCCGAGAGCGGTTCACATTTCTATGCCGATCAGGCAGAGACCTCGATCGGCGCGGGAGTCGACTACACCCAGCCACTGAGCGAGGATCAGGAGTCGGCGAAGGTGAAGTTCGGCGGCCTCGTCAGCACCCGGGACCGTGAGTTCGACTCCCGCCGCTTCGCATTCCGGCGTCGACCTGGTTCGCCGGATGACTCCTTCGTGTGTGAGAGCTGGCGTCTCGACTGCGCCGACAAGCTCTTCACACAGGACAACATCGGTGACGTGATCCAGCTCGACGAGACGACGTTCGACAATGACGCTTACACCGCGGGCCTCGACATCTACGCCGTCTACGTGATGAGCGACACGGCGATCACCGACTGGTTCCGAGTCATCGTCGGCGAGCGCATCGAGGTGACGCGCCAGAACATCAGCTCGTTCGATCCCTTCTCGCCAGACGATCGAGCGGTCGAGGTGAACCTGAAGAGCACCGACATGTTGCCTTCGCTCGGGCTCGTGTTCGACACCTCCAAGAAGACGAAGGTCCGCTTCTCGGCGACGCGAACGTTGGCGCGCCCGCAGCTCCGCGAGCTCGCGCCGTTCACGTTCACGAACTATTTTGGTGGCTACTCCGAGGCGGGAAACCCGGATCTCACGCTGACGAAGATCACGAACCTCGACGCACGCTTCGAGTGGTATCCGACCCTCGAAGAGATCGTCGCCGCGAGCGTGTTCTACAAGTACTTCAAGGACCCAATCGAGCAGACGGTTCAGTCGACCGGTGACGATGGGCTCTACACGTATCAGAACTCGGCCAGCGCGAAGCTCGTAGGATTCGAGATCGAAGGTCGCAAGGGCCTGGGCTTCATCAGCAAGTCGCTGTCGGAGTTCAGCGCCGTCGCGAACGCGACCATCGGAATCTCACAGGTGGAGCTGGCTGGCGACGCCGACTTCAGTACCTCGCGAGAGCGGCCGCTCTCGAATCAGCCGCCGTTCACCATCAACGCCGCGCTGGACTATTCGAGCGAGAGCACGGGCATCAAGGCTCGCCTGCTCTACAACGTCGTGGCCAAGCAGATCGTGGCGGTTGGCTTCGAAGGGCTGCCAGACATCTATCAACAGCCGCGTCATCAACTGGACTTCGTGATCGCGAAGGAGTTTGGCAAGCACTTCGAGCTGAAGTTCTCGGCGGCCAACCTGCTCAACTCGCCCTTCACGCGAACCCAGGGCGAGGACGACACCGGCGACAACGTCATGGACGAGTACACCAAGGGCATGGACTTCTCGATCGGCGCCGGCTACACCTACTGATTCCTTACGGAATCGCTCACGCAGGAGGTCACAGGTCAAGGGTTCGAGAGCGGGGCGCCTCCGTGGGGTGTGGAGATACACCCCGCCGGTTCGACGGCCGCCCCGCCCGCGCTTTGTCTACTTCGCTCCGCGTCCGAGAGCGACGATCGTCGGCTTCGCTTCGCCAACTGGCCAGTTGACGAAGAGCACCGCCTCGCCCTCCTTACCGCGTTGAATGCGTAGCTTCAGCGTCTTCCCCTTGCGCAAGCGCACCACGAAGTCGGCCACCTTGCCGGGCTTCACCGACTGGAAGTAGTCCGCCATCTCGTTGCCGAAGTTCTCCATGCCGGTGAAGCCCTGGACGTCGCCTTCGCAGTTGACCTTCAGCCACTCGCGAACGATCCGCATGAAGCACTTGTCGGGCTGCGAGTTGACCTCCTGAGTGTTGATGTTCGTCGCCGCTTTCCACTCGGCCACCGTTGGGGGCTTCGAGCGGCCATCGGGGATGTCCGGGATCGGACTCTCATCCTTCTTCTCTTCTTCTGCGGTGGCTGCGGGCGCAGCTGTTTCCGTGGGAGTAGCCGCGGGCGCCGCCGCGGTCGCAGTAGGCGCCGGCTCTTCCTTCTTCTCTTCTTTGCAGGCCAACAGGGCCAGAACCAGGATGGAGAGCGATAGCGTCGTAGTCTTCATGGGAGCTCCTCGGTAGACCGATGAGCATATCCGAGCCACGGCGAACCGATAAGAGCGTGCTAGCAAAGCCTTGATTTGGCGGACTTTCGCCGTGGGTCCCACACGCGCGCTGGGCCGAGCGCGTCTCGCGACCGGCCGTTTGCGCCTACCCGAGCCTGTCGAAGGCTTTCCCCGAGTGCTAGCCTCCTCCGCTGCGTCGTGAGTCGGCGCGGGGACTCCTGTACCGATCCGCGTGGAAACGAAAAACGCGACGATGGGCGCGACGATGGGCGCGACCGCGACAACGCCGACGGCTGCACGGACCTCTGCCAGTTCACGTGCAAGTCGAGTCAGGACTTTGACGCCCAGGACGCCGAATCGGAGAAAGAATCACGACGACAATGCCTGCAACGGTCGGGACAAATTTTTCCTTGCGGATTTATAGTCTACAGTTCGGCGGGCTCGGGCGAATTCGAAGGTGAGAAGGACGGCGCGATGGCGCGTTGAATCGTTCCCCTCACCCCCAAACGCCTGTCTGTGCCTGAGCGCCGTGCGAGAAGCGGGCTAGAAATCGCGACAAAAACCAGCTCTTTGGCGCCGCTATTGGCGCCACTCACGACTCGAACTCGAACGCCGTTCCGTTTCGACAGCGCCCCGCTGCAGGGTCGTTACGCAGCCGTTACCAAGTGAGACGTACTCACGCAGCGCCACGGAATCGTCACCCAGGCTTTATCTCGGGGTCACGACGCATAGGCACTCTCCGCCCACCCAAGGAGGACTTCTATCATGCGAATTTCCCATCTAGCCTTAGCGTCCACGATCGCGCTGCTTCCCTTTGCAATCACGGCGTGCGGCAGTGACGACGACACCCCGAGCGGAAGCGGCGGAAGCGGTGCCAGTGGCGCGACCGGCGGCAACGGCGCGACCGGCGGCAATGGCGCGACCGGCGGCAACGGCGCGACCGGCGGCAGCGGCGCCATGGGCGGCAGCGCCGGTAACGGCGGTAGCGGTGGCAGCGGCGGCAACACCTGCGACCTGAGCGGCGCTGGCCTCGAGCACGCCGACGTGACGGCTCCCGCAGCGGGCCAGACCGTGACCCTGACCAGCGATAAGGTCTGGGACCTGAAGGGCATCATCAACGTGGGCGACGGCGCCACGCTGGCAATCGAGCCCTGCACCCGCATCGAAGGTGACGGCGGTTCGCTCGGCACCCTCGTCATCCAGCAGGGTGGCAAGATCATGGCCGAAGGCACCGAGAGCGACCCGATCCTCTTCACCAGCGCGCTTCCCGAGGGAAGCCGTGCGCCCGGTGACTGGGGTGGCGTGATCATCCTCGGCAAGGCCCCCAACTTCAAGGTCAGCGGTTCCACCCTCCCCAGCATCGAGGGTCTGAACGCGGGTGAAGGCCTCTACGGCGGCAACGAGCCTGACGACAACAGCGGTGTGTTCACCTACGTGCGCATCGAGTTCTCGGGCGTCGAGCTCAGCGCCGACAACGAGATCAACGGCCTGACCCTCGGGTCGGTCGGTCGCGGCACCACGCTGCATCACGTCATGATCAGCAACACCCTCGACGACTGCTTCGAGTGGTTCGGTGGGACCGTGAACGCACATCACCTGGTGTGCAACAACGCAGGCGACGACATGTTCGACATGGACCAGGGCTACCAGGGCTCGGTGCAGTTCCTCTTCGGCCGCCAGATCGCGCCCATCAGCGACGACCCGAACGGCTGGGAGTGTGACAGCGACAAGGGTGGCGCGACCCCCGTGTCTCAGGTCACCGCGTCGAACGTGACCCTCTGCGGCCTCGGCACCGACCCGGCGAACCCGCAGTACGGCGCCGTGTTCCGTGAGGGCCTCGAAGGTGACTACAGCAACATGATCATGACCGGCTTCGAGGCGAGCTTCGACGTTCGTGATGACGCTGGCACCACGACCGCACCCAAGGTCAAGGTCACCAACACCACGGTCAAGGGCGTGACCGAGGACATCGCCTACGAGGAGACCGGCGGCGCCGACAACGACAACGGCTTCGACGAGCGCGCGTGGTTCAACGGTGGTACCGGCAACTCCGTTGCGGACGCCGGCATCATGTGCGGTAGCGCTGGCGTGGCGCCCAACCCGGTCCCGGCGACGGCGATTGCGGGTGGCACCCCGCCCACCACCGGTGCCGCCGGTACGGCGACCGACTTCGACACCGCGGCCACCTACCAGGGTGCTTTCGACACGGACAACTGGATGTCCGCCCCCTGGGTCGACTGGGCTGCCAACTGAGCATCGCTTTGCGCGCTCATCGAGCGCGCTGATATGACCCAAGCCCGAACGGGCGGCTCTTCCGAGCCGCCCGTTCTCTATTTTGGCTGCGAGAGCGCCCGAGACGGAAAGTCGGGAAGTCGCGGCGAGCTTCGCCGGTTGACCAGTCAGTCGCGAGGATTCCAGCGGATTCCTCTCTCGGCGCACAGCACTGAGCCGGATCGCCGGGTTGCGCGACCTCCCAACGTGGTTCTATTCCCCTACCTGTGATCCACATCGTCCTCCTCGTCCTCAATGTCTATAGCTGGATCGTCATCGGTTCCGCGGTGCTGTCTTGGTTCGGGCTATCCCCGGACAACCCCTTGGTGAAGATCAGCAACGCGTTGGTCGATCCGGTGCTGGCGCCGATCAGGAAGGTCGTCCCGGCGATAGGGGGCCTGGACTTCAGTCCGCTGGTATTGCTGCTGGGGATCCGGTTCATCATGGGCGTGCTGGCAGCCAGAGCCGGGTTGTGAGGGTCCGGAGAGCCAGCGAGCGGCGGGGACCTCGCGCTCGTTGCCTCCGGGAAATGCCATCTGACGACACCACAGAGACACCTCGACGTCTCCCTCGCGCCACTGTCCCCAGCTTCTCCATAATGTTTCCGCACGTCAACTCGACCGTAATGCGCTCCTCCTATCGTGCCAGTCCCGAAGGAGTGATGCATGCGGTCTCTGCTTGCCGATGTCAGCCTGTTCCCGGCAACGAGCTCGAACGCTGCTGACGACCTGGTGTGGGGCCTCGAGCGCCAGTCACCATCGGATCTCTCGCCCTCCTGTGTCCCGCCAGTCGCGTGCGGCGCGAACGGTCTCGCGTCCCGCTCGTCGGAAGCACTCGACCTGATACGGGTCCGGCTCGGCGGCGTGCTCCAGAAGGCCGGCCGCGACGCGTGGATCAGTGAACGCCTTGGCGCAGGGGTGCGACACCCGCGTCAGGCCACTCGGATGGCCGAGGCGGACTCGCCGGTGTTCGCGCCGTGGGTGCTCGGCGCCTTCGAGCGGCGCCTGCGCCGGTGCGGCGACGCGAGGCTCCGCTGCGCGGGCTCGCGCTCGGCTCAGGCCCCGAGCAAAGACGGCAAGGCACTTGCAAAGGTTCTCTGAGCAGGAATGCGCACCATGTCACGAACCCGGTTTTCAAGGCTGAAGCAGCAGGTGCTGCTGCTGGTCGCGTGTCTGACGTGCACCCTCACCTGCGCACCCGTGGCAAACCTGCGAACAAATAGCCGCACGGAAATTCCATCGCGCTTCACGGGGCGTGCCCCGCCGCCCATCGATCACATCGTCCTGCTCACCACCGACGGTGTGCGCTGGCAGGACGTGTTCGGAGCGCGGGGCGCCGAGGAGCTGCCCACGCTTTCTCGACTCATCCAGGGCGAAGGGGCGGTGATCGGGGCCCCCACCAGCCGGAGTGCAATTCGTGCGAGCGGCCCAGCATACCTTTCGCTGCCTGGCTACCGAGAGCTGCTCCTTGGTCACGCGCCGAGCGACTGCCAGGCCAACGACTGCAAGGCACCAAGCGAGCCGGGGCTCGTGGAGCAGCTCGCTGGCGCGGATCCAGGCGACGTCGCTGTCTTCGCTTCCTGGCCAACCGTGGGGGACGCCCTGCGCCCCGACGCCCCGGCGCTGGTGAGCGCAGGCAAGAAGTACCTGCTCGGCGCACCCGAGCTAGCGCGGGTGGGCCTCGTCGACACCTGGGAAGCGGCTCAGGCAGTGTCCCCCAAGCCGGGCTACAACAACTACCGTCCAGACCACGAGACGGCAGCGTTGGGGCTCGCCTACCTGCAGCGGCGCCATCCACGCTTCCTCTTCATGAGCCTGGGCGACACCGATGAGTACGCCCACCAAGGAAAGCGCGAAGCCTACTGGCAGGCGCTGCGTCGCTATGATCGCACGGTGGCAGCGGTCGAAAGGACCCTCGCGGAGTTCGAGGCCAGAGGAGCTCGTACGCTGTTCCTGCTCACCACCGACCACGGCCGAGCCGACGGATTCTCGGAGCACGGCGCCGCCTATCCGGAGTCTTCTCGCGTCTGGTTGATCGCTGGCGGCTCGGCAGTTCGAGCACGCGGGACGGTGGAGTCGCCTCGCGAGCGCAGGCTTCGAGACTTCGCCCCGACGGTCTTGCTGGCAGCGGGGCGAAGTCCCAGCGCCAGCAACGATGGGGAGCCACTGCTCGAGTTGTTCTAGAGCTTCTT
This sequence comes from Myxococcales bacterium, assembly GCA_020430865.1. The sequence goes on along the minus strand of JAGQIY010000990.1, from coordinate 5,409 downwards.
CCTCGGGGCAACGCCTTCGGCGCTCAAGCGATCCCGACGATGCTGAGCACACACCCCGCGGCGACGACCGCCGCGAGCAACCAGCGCTCCTCACGCCGGATACGCTCGAACAGCGGCACCGCCCAACTCGCCAGATCGCGCCCCGCCCGCCAGCTTCGTGGGCGACGCACCCGCTCGATCGGGAACCGGATCACGATGGCGCCTGAGTGGTGCATCCCCTGAGTATGCGCCGCCTTCCCCACTGTGACAACTCAGTGACGTTTTGAAGGCTTTCGCGCAACACATGCGCCCTCCAGAACCTTCGACGCGTCCGAAGCTTCCACACCCTCGTGCTCGAGACCGAGCGTCTTGGCTGGCGGAGAGCGTGGTGCCCCGCAGCAGAGATGTTGCCGAAGCCGCATGCGCTGGCCACCGCGGGTCGCGAAACTCGTAGCGTATGACTCAGCTGTCGCCCCACGTCTCCAGCGCGGACTGGACCTTTGCGCCCACTCAGCCTGGACTCGGGTGGCTGAGGTGGGTGTGCTCGGCTGCCCTGGTGGCGCTCCTGGTTTGGCTGGGCATAGCCAGCTGGAGCGCCGAGGGCGACGCTCACTGTGACGTCCCCGGAGTCGCCACCGACACCGTCCGCTGAGGCGAACGACGCCGCATCGAGCTGCGCCCCGCGCCCAGGGCTCGGCTGCCCTTCGACCCGCGCGGGGGCTGCAGGGCTCCACCTGAAGCGAGCATGACACGTTGCGGCAATACGGGCCTGCGATAACAAGGCCATGCCGCAGTGCGGCATGCGCTCCGGGACCCACGGTCCGCCTCTGTGACGAGCGGCGCGCAACACCCGGCGACCCCGTCGCCCAAGCCCAAGGGAGGAAGTGCCATGTCGGAAGAAACAATCGCAGCCACCAGCGAGCCGGTCGAGCCGGGTGTGGAGACCCAAGCCAGCAAGGCGAGCGAGTGGCTCGAACTCGGCAAGAACAAGCTGGGGGGAGCGTTGCACTGGCTAGCTCAAACCCTGACCAGGGCGTCAGCTGGTCTGAGTCTCGCCGCCGCCAAGGTCGAAGCCGCAGGAGCCTCGCTAGCTGTCACCGAGTGATGGCATGCGCCGCGTCCGGACGTTTCCGCGTTGCACCCTTCGCAGGCCCACTGCGAAGGGTGCTGCGCGTGTAGTATGGTGTAGGACAAGCGCGGGAAGTGGCCAGAATGGCCAGCGTCTCGAGGGTGTTGCCAGACGAGAACACTTGGCGAAGAACCTTTGCAGAAACCGTCACTCGACCCTCATCCGATCGGTCACTGCACCGCGAAAGGCCAGAAAAATGGCGCTTCTGGCGCTTGTATAGGTTCCGCAGCGAACAGGGGAAGCCGCGCAGAAATGTCTCAACAGCCGGCTCCTTCCGCCGAGATTGCTCCGAGCAGCAGGGAATATCCACAGGCAATCCCCGATCTGTGGAGAACTGTCAGCGCACCTGAGCTTCCCCTGACCAGTCCAGGCGCAGCTGGCCATCATCAAACACGCGCCCGGTCGCTCCCAACTCGGTCGAGCCGTTGACGATCTCATGGTGCACGTTCTGCACTCGGCCGATCAGCGCGTCCCGGCCGCGGTCGAACGCCCGAGCCCGGACCAACGCGCGATAGGCGCGATCGAGATCCAGGGCCCGCTCTCGACTCGGCAGGATTAGTTCAGTGATATCATGCTCTTTGCTCTGCACCTCGGGCTCGACGAGGCGACCGGCGCGGAAGAATCGCGCCAGCGCCTCGCGGTTTGCGCGGAATTCATCGCCGCCCCCGACACGCCGCAGGTAGGTCCGGATCTCTCCCTCGGCGTGCCCCAGCTGTGGCGCGTCGGAGATCCCTCGCAGGTCTTGAGGACTCCAGCCCGCGGCTCCCGGAAGTTTCCGCACGAAAGCGAAGGTCTGATCGACGGTGACACCGAGCCCTGAGTGGCACCCCATGCAGTAGCGGTGCTCCTCGTCGGTCTGCAGCCTGAGGCGCCCATACGCGTCCTCGATGAACCCCTGGAGCTGCCAGCCAAACTCGTTGCGCAGGCCCACCAGGGCGTTACCAGGGTACACAGGGAGCGCGCCCCGATCGCGCTTGTCGTGCTCTTCCTCGTAGGCGCGCATCACCGCCCAGGTGTCCAGCTCCCGTGTCTTCTTCATGTAGCGCAGCTCCTTCATGCGCTTGGCCATGAAACCGGGAAGCTCTGGGTCCAGGTACCGCACACTGTGCAGGAACTCGGTGCCGTTCGGATACAACCCACGACGTACCTTCACGGCCCTCGCCGCGCCGAAGTAGTGAGAGGGTAGCGCGTGCAGCTTGCTCACCACGCCAGCGATCTGCCCGTCGCCGTCCATGTCGTAGTCGAGCGTGCGTTCGTCCAGCGGCTCGATGGGGTAGTCGAGCGCCGAGTTCGGGCGCGCGGGGTCGCTCGCGAGGCTCGCCTCCAGCACGCTCAGGTTGGCTCGATAGACGTCGCGGGAGAGCTCTCCGCCTGCATCCTTCCGGAACTGCTCTGGCAAGCGCACGAAGACGTCGTCGGCGCTGCCGTTCATCGGCCAGAACGTGCCGGGGAACGGCTTGTAGCGCAGGCTCCTCCAGGCGGAGTCATCAAGCGCGAATCCGAGCTCGTCGAAGCCTCGCGCGTAGTCCAGATCGGGCTTGTAGCCGGGGAAATCCTGCCGACCGGCCAGAGCTCGTACCAGCGGCGCGTAGTTGTCCTCGCGTACGTAAGCCAGGATCGACGCGTCCGTCTCGCGCTCCTTGGCCCGCACGGGCTCGAAGAGATTGCTCCAGTGGTTCTTCAGTGCGAACTCGCTGAAGGCGTACTCGCGCTGGAGCTTCGCGTCTGCCATCGCGTTCATGCCGTGCGTCTGGGTGTGGCAGGTCCAGCACGGGTTGCTCACCCCATCCGTGCGCGTGTAGCACTGCGGCGGCACGGAGGCCTCCAGGTTGCCAACCTTACCGAGCCTGGCCTCGGCGTACGCCAGGGGATCGTAGCCGGTGGTCGGGGCGTGGGCGCGCTCCGCGTCACACCCGGCGCCGGTGGCGAACAGCAGCGCGCCCCAAAGCGCCCAGACCCATCGACTTGGATCCCCAGGGAGATTGCAGTGGAAGCGAGCGCCCATAGCAGGCGGACACTGCCGTACGAGGCGCACAACCGGGTGACAACTACGGCACACCTCGGCTCTCTCGGCGGGCCTCACCCCCAAGATGGACTGCGGGATTCCTGGAGGCACCTGCAGCCTCGTTCGGGGGGGAGGGACAAACAAAAGAACACGAGCAGCGACGTCGAGTCGCTGCTCGCTGCTGGCACGTCCGCCAGCGGCCCAGCGCGCGCCGGGGCTGCAATGACGCGTGGACGTCAGAACAACCTTCGAGTCACGGGCGCCTGGGCGTGGGCAGCCTCACGCGAGGCGGGAGTAGAGTCGCCGCGCGTGAGCCCGCCGCAGATCGACGCTCAGTTGGGCCAGCGTGAGAACACCTCCTCGCCGGGGTGCTGAACGTTGAAGAACAACGTGCTCATCCCGGAGGAGAAGGCCGGGCCAGTTGCTTCGGCATCGCTCGGCGTCGCAACCACACGGAAAGCCAGACCATAGGTCGGTGTCGCGGTGGAGGTGTGGGCCGGGTCGAGGTCGAGGTAGTAGAGCGCGTCAGCGTGGCCGTTGGTCCCCCAGTTGCCGTCCGTGCCGAACCACACACCGCCATCGTGGTCGATCACGATGTTGTCGGGGTTCGCCGCGTCGAACTCGCCGGCGCCTTCGCTGCCGTGCCACACGTCGAAGTACTCGAAGGTGCTGGAGCTGCCAGGGTTGCTCGCGTTCGCCTCACGCAGCGCGAAGACAGCGCCGACGGGATCGGGACGCTTCGGCGAGTTCGTGTCGTGGGTCGCCGGATCGTAGAGCACGCCGTCTTGGTCGCAGGCAACCTGGCGGCCGTTCTTGGTGAAGGCGATGTAGAGCAGCGGGCTGCCGCTGGGGTCGCGGGGGTTCCACTCCAGGTCCTCGGGGCGGTTCAGCTCCATGACGCCAAGCTTGGTGGCAGCGGTGAAGAGCGCTGAGCGCACCGTGTTGTCATCAGGGAAGCCGCCCAGCGAGTTCCAGGTGTTGCTCTTCAGCGCGTCTCCGACGGTGGTCCCCGCGCCGAGCTTGGCGGCGTTCGGCGCCACGTCGGTGCTGCTGGTGCTCATCTCGATCCAGCGGCCCTGACCGGGAGCAGAGGAGGTTGGCTTCGCGCCGCCCGCCAGCACCAGGCCGTCAGCATTGTCCAGGCCCGCGAAGTGTGCGACGTAGACCTTGCCGGAGGCCAGCAGATCGCGAATCTGAGCCTTCGTCATCCCGGAGGTGTAATTCCCTGAGGTAACGAACTTGTAGATGCGACCGCTGCGTCGGTCGTTCCCGCCGTAGATCACGATCGGCTGGCCCGGGGTGAGCTGCCAGTCGGCGTCCACCGCGAAGGTGGCGTTCTCCCAGCGAGCCCGTCCCATGGCGCCCAGCTTCTGGTGACCCACTCCGGCGCTGGTCTTGCCGTAGTATTCGTCGGCGGGAGCGCCGGGGTCCATCTCCACCATGAAGCCGTAGTTGTCCCGAGCATGGGTGGTGTTCGCGTCGGAGTGCGCTCCAAACAACGCGCCAGTCGATGGGGTGTGGTCGAAGCTCACCGCCGCGCCGGAGTCGCAACCCGCACCTGCTACGAGCTTCTGATTGCTGGTCCAGCAGCCCTCGAGATCACCGTAGTAGTCCTGGACGTTCTCCTCGGCGGTGATCACGGTTCCCCACGGAGTCACACCACCCGAGCAATCGCCCATGATACCCGCGACGACGCCGCTCGGCAGCGCATTGCCGACGTCGTCGTGATCCGCGGCCGCGGTGGTGTAGCCGGTGATCTTGACCAGGGTGTTGCTGGTCGCGTCATAGCGTACGTTCTTCGCAGTCCGGTCGACTGTCCAGCTTCCAGAGGCGGGGTCCTTGATCACCCGCATCCAGGAGCCACCGACCATGTGCTTGTTCATGGTGATCATCGTGTCGACATCGGCCGTCGCCCAGGTCTCCGAGAGGGGATCCGTCTCGATCATCCCGGCCTTGCGAGCCCAGGCGGCAAGGGTGAGCTGCTGACCATCCGGCGCGCTCGTTGCCGTGGGGGCGTTGTTGGACACGTACTCGTGGTTGACCCACATCCAACCCGCCTCGTCGCTACCGTTGAACTGAGGCGCGTTACCCCCGGCTGACCAGCCGTCGCCGAAGTACGCGATGTAGTCGGGGTTTGCACCGAAGCGAGGCGCGTCGGAGGCGTCATCCCAGCTCAGCGGATCGAGCCAGCTCATCACCACGTCGTGCCCCAGGCCCTCGAGGGCGCGCACGCTGTCGGTGGAGGCGGCTGCCAGGGGGAACTGTCCAACGGGCAGCGCCTGGTTCGTCGCATAGC
>JAGQIY010000989.1 GCA_020430865.1 Myxococcales bacterium | reverse complement strand
GATCAGGATGGAGTCGACCTCATCGACGATGGCGAAGTTGAGCTTGCGCTGGGCGTAATCCAGCGCGGAGAACTTCATGTTGTCGCGCAGGTAGTCGAACCCGAACTCGTTGTTCTGGCCGTAGCAGATGTCGCGCTTGTAGGCGTCGCGCTTCTCGCGGTCGCTCTGGTTGTTGACGATGGTGCCGATCGACAGCCCAAGGAAGTTGTAGAGCCGGCCCATCCACTCGGCGTCACGAGTCGCCAGGTAGTCGTTCACCGTGATCAGGTGCACGCCCTTGCCCTCGAGGGCGTTGAGGTAGACGGGCAGCGTCGCCACCAGCGTCTTTCCTTCGCCGGTCTTCATTTCGGCGATGGACCCGTTGTGCAGCACCATGCCGCCCATCAACTGGACGTCGTAGTGCCGCATGTTGAGCACTCGCCGCCCGCCCTCGCGACACACCGCGAACGCTTCGACCAGGAGGTCGTCGAGGCTGGCCCCGTTGTCGAGCTTCTCCTTGAACTCGGCGGTCTTGGCCTTCAGCTCGGCGTCGCTCAGCTTCTTGAGCGCCGGCTCCATGGCGTTGATGAGGTCCACCTTGGGACGACTCTTCTTGATGGCACGGTCGTTGGCCGTGCCGAACAACTTCTTGGCTACCCAGGTCAGCATCGCGTTCTCTCTGTTTGGTCGCTCTCTAATCGCCGAAGCGCTCGAGACCAAGCGGCTTGCTCGGTCGAGTGCTCTTGACGCAGAAGCGGAGCGGGGTGTGGGCTCGCTCTCGCTTCGTGGTGGCCAATCCGACTTCGGCCATTTAAGGCGCTCAAGCTAGTACCAGCGGCCGAGCCATGCCAGGGGCGGGAGCCCGCCGCATGCGGTTTCTGAGCACCCTGGCGGAGCACTCGGGTGATGGCTGCGCTGCTCCTCACCCCCAAACCCGGAAAAAGATACGGATTCGTTGGACTTAGCCGGATCGGAGGCGAGCCCGCCCACGGCCACGGGAGCATCTTCCCACGGCGCGGATGGGTTCTTCGGGGGCGAGAGAGCACTGCCAACCTCGCCGGGCGACGGGATGGAACTAAGGGCCGCGACAGCCGAGCGCTCGGGTAGGCTATCCGTCCGCTCGCACCGCTGCGGTCGTGCCGCGCCCCACCCAAGCGAGCGAAGGAGTCCCTGATGAGTGTGTCCCCCGCCGATCTGCGCAGCATCCCTCTGTTCGCTGACATGACCGAGGCTCACCTGGGTGAGCTGATCGGTGCGCTCAGCGAGCGGCGGCTGCAACCCGGAGAGGTGGCATTCCGCGCTGGCAAGGTGTCGGAGCGCTTCGACCTGTTGGTCGAGGGTCGCGTCTCGTTGCTCGACGGCGAGGCGGAGGTCTTCGTGCTCGAGCCGGTGGCGCCCCTCGGAGAGCTCGGAGCAGTGACCCAGACCAAGCGCAGCATGACCGCGGTGGCGAAGACGGAGGTCACCCTGCTCGGCGCGAGCTTCGACAAGCTGATGCAGTTCTTCGAAGCGCACGGCGACATCGCGTTCCCGTTTCACCACAACCTGCTGCGAGTGGTGGCGTCGAAGGTGCGCCGCGACCAGCGTAGGTTGGAGGAGATGCGCTCCAACCTGATTACCACGCAGAAAGCCATGAAGCGGATGCGTGAGGCATTGCTCGAGAGCGACGACACGCCACTGCACGATCAGCTCTTCGAGGAGCTGGACGCGTTGATCGAGCAGAACAAGAAGGGGCACTACGTGGTCGAGCCGAGCAACGCCCTCGAGACCCGCGTCCGCCTCGACGACGGCAGTCTGCGCAAGGTCAAGGCGATCAGCAACGAGCGACTGATCCTGAGCTGCACGGAGAACCAGCTCGACTCCGGCGACTCGTGGACGGGGGTGCTGGTGGCTTCTGGAGTCGAGCTGCCCCTGAGCGGTACCGTCGACACCGCCAACCAGACCGAGGTCACCGTCGATCTGGACCCGCTGATCGACGACTACGCGACTGCCCTGGAGCGCCACCTGACCAAGCTGCAGATGCTCGACGTCGTGCTCTGAAGGCGTTGAATCCTTGCTGCAGAGACTGGCGGAGAAGCCTCTCGAGCTGGAAGTGGGTGACTGAGCCCCGCTACTTCTTCTCTTCTCCGCCCGGATAGAAGTCGCGCTTCTCGAGCTTGACTCCCTCGGTGTCCTTCAACGCTGTCTCGAGCTTGGAGAGATCGCTGCCCCGATAGTGGTAGGGGATGATGATCTTTGGCTTGAACACCTTGATGCACTCAGCGGCTTCTTCCGGCGGCATGGTGTAGGGCAGGTTCATGCACACGAACGCCAGGTCGATGTCTTTCAGCGCCTTCATCTCGTCGGTGCACGCCGTGTCGCCGGAGAGGTAGACGCGCTTGTCCCCGAAGCTGAGGATGTAGCCGTTGCCGCGCCCCTTGTCGTGGTAGAGCTTGCCCTCGGCGGGTCCACGCTTGAGGTTGTACATCGGTACCGCGCGGATTCCGATGCCCAGCGCTTTCGTCTCCTCGCCGTTGGCGAGGGTCTTGGCGCCTTCGAGCTTGTCCGTCACGACCTTGGGAGCGACGAAGATCGTGCCGTCCTGCTTCACCTCCTCGATGGCCTTCGGGTCGTAGTGGTCGGGATGGATGTCGGTGATCAGCACGAGATCTGCCTTCGGTAGCCAGCCCTTCGGCGCAGAGGAGTAGGGGTCGACGACGATCGTCTTGCCCTGGAAGCCGATGGCAAGCGTGCCGTGGTAGATGGGCGTGAAGGTGACCTTGCCCGCTGACGTCTCCAGCGTGTCGGTCACCTTTGGACCTGCGGCCGGCATCGGCGCGTCTGCGGTGGCCGACGCGCTGGGTTCCGGGCTCGCGCTCGCGGTGGTCCTCGTCTCGGCGCTGGGCTGAGTGCTGGGCGGCGTCGTGTTGTTGCAGGCGCCCAGGGCGGCGGAGGCCGAGAGACAGAGGACCAGAGACAGCTTTGGGAACGACATGGGGCGCAGGATATCAGGAACCCCAGCGCACCGAAGCCGTCTCGCGAAGTGCTTTCCGTGTGGATCTTGGGGGGGAGGCGCAGCGTCTGGTCGCCCGGGCGTCCAGTGGGGCGTTTCGTAGCGTTTCACGCTCTCGAGGTCCGTGTTGCAACTCGTCGCAAACCCTCCACGTTCGCGCCATTTGTACGGGATTTTCCCCTGGTATGCAGGTTGCACTCTGCGGAGATATGTCGCACTCCCCAACCCGCGTACGGTGGCGCCAGCTGGTTGCGCTGGGAGCGCTCGCCTCGCTGGTGGCCCTGGTGGTGGGCCGTGCTCACGCCGAGGAAGACCGACTCGCGCTCGGCAAGAAGCTGGCGAACGAGGGGAACAAGAGAGGTGCAGTCGCCTGCAAGACCTGCCACGGGGAGGACGGCGCGGGTATGGCGGGTAGCAACTTCCCGCGCCTCGCGGGTCAGGACGCCGCCTACCTGGAGACGCAGATCAAGCACTTCCAGGGCAAGCTGCGAAGGAACGACCTGATGTCACCAGTGGCCGCTGCCCTCACCCCCGAAGAACGTGCGGCGGTGAGCGAGTACTACTCGGCATTGAGAGCAAAGAACAACGCCGTGGCGAACGCCAGCTTGATTGCGCGCGGAAAGGAACTCGCGGAGCACGGCGCGTGGGATCGCGAGATCCCGCCCTGCGAGAGCTGTCATGGGCCCGCGGGGGTCGGCGTGGCGCCCAGCTTTCCCCCGCTGGCCGGGCAACACCCGCGCTACGTCGAAGAACAACTCCAGAAGTGGAAGAGCGGTGAGCGTAGCGGTGAACCCCTGGAGCTGATGAGCGGGATCGCGGCGCAGATGACCCAGGCCGAGATGCAAGCCGCAGCCGCCTACTTCGCCTCGCTTCCGGTCGAGGAGACACGATGAAGCGCAGCGCTGCCTTGCTCTCCGCGCTCACGTTCGCCTGCAGTCCGGCGGCTCGGGACACCGCGACCAGCAGCGAACCCGCGAACACGTCCAGCTCGAGCGCGCCGGAGTCCAAGTACTTCTCTTCGCCGCCTCGCAGCGCCGTGCCGAGCGGTCCCCAGGGTGAATCCGTGAGGCGCGGCGAAGCCATCTTTCGCGAGACGCCCAGGTTCGCGAGCGACTTCGTCGGTAACGGGCTCAGCTGTCGCAACTGTCACCTGGACGATGGGCGCAAGGCCAACTCGGGACCGCTCTGGGCGGCTTGGGGCATGTACCCGGCGTACCGCAAGAAGAACGGCCACGTGAACACGATGGATGAGCGCCTGCGCGGCTGCTTCACCTACTCGATGAACGCGCCAGCGAGCAAACAGGGACACGCTCCCCCGCCCAACGATCCGATCCTCGTGGATCTGCAGGCGTACATGGCTTGGCTCTCCAAGGGGATCTCCCAAGGTGCTGACTATCCGGGGCGTGGCTACCCGACGTTGCCCAAACCGGCGCAGAAGCCCAGCCGCGAGCGCGGCAAGGCGCTCTACGCGACGAGCTGCGCGCTGTGCCACGGGGCTGATGGACAGGGCACCAAGCTGGGTAGCGGCGGCTACGTGTTTCCGCCGCTCTGGGGCCCTGACTCCTACAACTGGGGCGCCGGCATGCACCGCATCAACACCGCCGCAGGCTTCATCAAGGCGAACATGCCCTACGGCAAGGGCGGGACCCTGACCAATCAAGAGGCCTGGGACGCAGCGCTTTTCATCAACAGCCACGAGCGCCCGAAAGATCCTCGCGGCAAGGGAAACCTGGCGGATACAGACGCCAAGTACCACGACGAGAACTGTACCTTTGGCGACGAAGTCGACGGCCGTGCACTCGGGCAGGGTTTGCCCGCGAAGAGGTCGCTCGCCAAGCGCTGAACTTGTCGAGTCTGTTGGCGACTCGTGCTCTCTCCCCCACCCGAGAAGACCCCATGAATCAGAGACAAGAGCCCTGCGCCAGCGAGAGGCGTTCGCCGCGGCGCGGGCGCTGGAAGATCGCGTTCGGAGCCTCCCTGGTGCTCTCCGTGCTGCTAGCGCCCGAGCAAGCGCACGCGACCGACTGGATGATGCTCCACGGCACCGAGGTCACCGCAAGAGAAGAGGAGCCCATCCGCCCGGTGTTCTTCGTCCAGCCGCTGTATCAGGTCGTGCTGTTTCCCGACGAAGTGACTGGTCTTCAGAGCCCTGCACTACGACCCTACGAAGGGCGCCACGCGGCGTTCAACGTACTCTCCGGTGACGACACCCAGAGCAGCTTCAGCGTGCGACGCCTGCGCCTTGGAATTCGCGGCACGCTGCCCAAGACCGAAGGCGCGGTGACCTACCTGGCGACGGTCGACGCCGGACAGAATGCCTCGACCGTCGATGGTCCCGTGGTGATGGACGCTTCGGTGACCTACAGCTCGCCCTGGGGTCCTCGTTTCCGTGCGGGACAATTCAAGCTGGCGACGATGGATGAGACCCTCGAGGCCTTCCACATCACGACGGACACCATCGACTTTTCCATCGTCGCGGCGCGCTTGCTCCAGGAGCGCGCCATCGAGCAAGGCACGCAGACCGGCGCGGCGTACTCGTTTCGGGACATCGGAGTGATGCTGTTCGACACCGTCGCCCTGGGGAAACTCAGACTCAGCTACGCTGCGACGCTCACAAACGGAAGGGCGCGCGCCATCGATGAAGACGACGCCAAGGACGTCGGCGGCCGACTCCAGCTGGCCTGGCTGCCGAAGCCTCAACAGGAGTTCAAGCCCGACCGCGACGAGCTCGCGCTGTTCGGCTGGGGGCTCTTCGGCAGTCGGCACTACGCGGAGCGAGAGCGAGTGGACCGCCTTCGCGCTGGCGGTGGCGCCCAGCTCCAGTTGGGCTGGCTCAGGCTGCGGAGCGAGCTCGTGTTCGCGAAAGGCGCGTTGCCAACCGGCGCCGCGCCCCCGTTTCCGGGGAACCCGGTGGCGGTGGCTCCGGACGCCAAGGCCTGGGGCGCGACCTTCCTGCTTGGTGCCCGGGTCTTCGAGCCCCTCGAGCTCGACCTGGCTCTCAACCGCCTCGACCAGCAGTACGACGAAACCGCGCCACGTCGTATCTTCACGGAAGCGGTCTTCGGTGCCCAGTACTTCATCGACGCCAAGGCGAAGCTCGCCATCAACTACGCCTGGCGGGACATCAGCGCCCCCGACGCAAGCGCCGACGCGAAGCGCATCGTGGATACCGTCGCACCAAAGCTCAGCGTGCAGGCGACGGTGAGGTATTAGTCGAACTGGATCTCGTCGACCACTAGACGCCGGGCGGACGCGACTCTCAACGTCACCCGATCGACGGCCGACAGTGACACACCGAGCCCGATGTACTTGAGCTGACCATCGATATAGACGTCCGCGAGCCGCTTCACCCAATCCACGTAGCGGATCTCGAAATGATGCCACGCTTCGGCTGCGAGAGTCGTGTTGCTGGGGTACGAAGCCAAGGTGATCCGATTGCCGTACGTCTCGAGACGAATCGGGGGGTCCGTGGTGTAGGCCGAGGCAAACTCGACGCTGCCACCCGTGTTCGAGTCGAGGTACTGCCACCAGGAGATACTTCGCGGGCGAGCTGCGGCGAAGGTCCTGGTTGCGCTACCATTGAGGCTCTGGGACTCGGCGGTGAGCGCATAGGAAGTGCCATTCGCGGCGTTACCGGCCACGCTGAGGATCACCGCGTCCGCGGACCAATCCGACGCATCGCCATCTTCGAAATCATCGGAGAAGAGCGAACTCACACAAGCGCCGCCCGCGCATTTCTCTGGGCAGCTGGTGCCTCCGCTCAGGAACCCGGACCCGTCCTGGTTGCATGTGGTGGCGCGCTGTCCATCACAGCTCGGCTGTCCGGCGGGGCACACGTTTGCGACGCAGGTGACGTCGCTGTCCCGGCAGTGCGTTCCACTGCTGCAAGACTGCTTGAGCTTCAGCGCACCCCCGCTATCGACGCACTCGTAGACGTGGTCGTTCTTGCACTGCTGCGGCGAGGTACAGATGACCGGGACGCACTGTCCACCGCTGCACGTCATCCCTGGGCTACTCGCGCAGTCGTGGCCATCTGAGACGTATCCCGAACCATCCGCCGCGCACGTGGCGAGCTGGGTGCCGAGGCACCCGGGCGAGTTGGCTTGGCAGAGATCCGACTTGCAGGAATTCGTCACGGAATCGCAGAACTGATTGTAGGCGCAAGTCGTTTGCTTCGTGAGGTCCGTTCCCGTCGGGTTACATCGGTGTGGATCCCCGAGGTAGCAGATGATCTCGTTGGGTACGCAGAGAGGCAACACGCAAGCCCCGTCGGAGCATGCGAGGCCCTGAGTCGAACAGTCGACTCCGCCCGGTTCGTAGCCGTCCCCGGCCGCGTTACACTGAGTCGCGAGCTGCCCGAAGCACACGGCCTGACCCGCTTCGCAGATGCGTGGGATGCAGTCGACGTAGCCGTCGACGCAGTGGTTACGGGGAGGCAGGCAGGTGCTGCGTGTCCTGTATCCGCTGCCGTCGATGTTGCAGAGCGCCACGTTGCCTGCGGAGTTGCAGAAGACTTCGTTGGGCTCACAGATCGGCGCCGTGCAGGAGCCACCGAGGCAAACCTGCTGCGTGCTTCTGCAGTCGACGGTCGACGCGTAGGCGGTGCCGTCAGAGTTGCACGTGGCGCTCAAGGCGCCGTCGCATCGTACTTCCCCGGGGGTACAGAACTGGTCGCGACACGTGTCTTCCCCCGGTACACAGTACTTGGTGCCGCAGTCAGCGATCTCGGTCCGGGTCGTTCCCGTACCGTTGCATGAGAAGATCTTGTTCCCCTCGCAGGTGTAGGCGTCGGGCACGCAGACGATTGGCTCACACGCGCCGCTGCGGCAGACCTGGTTGCTGCCGCAAGCCTCGACGCTCGCGTATCCGCTGCCGTCGCCGCGGCACACGCTCACGGAGTTCCCGACGCAAACTGCTTCATTCGGAGTGCACTGGTTTGTCGCGCATGCGAGGGTATTCGGGTCACACTGGTTGGCCGTCGGGCAGGTTTCGACCAGTTGAAACCCCAACCCAGCGCTGTCGCATTCCATGACGTCGCCGTGCTCGCACTGTCGCGCTCCCGGTGTGCAGTCGGGGCTCTGGCAGTGCGCGATACCCTCGCTCGTCACGCACAGGTCGCTCGCGTTAGCGCAGTCGGCAACCACGGACCAATCGGTGCCGGACTCCGCGCACTCCACGACCCGCTTGCCCGCGCAGATGCGTTGACCCGGGGTGCAGTGCCGTGGCTCACACCATGCCTGCCCTTGCTGCTCCTTGCAAACCGCATCTGGGTCACAGGGAACCGGCGCGTTCCAGCCCGAGCCTGTCGGTCGGCACGTTTCGATTCCCCCGTCTGTACACCGGGAATCCGCGCTCGGACACACGTCGGGGCGACACAGGAACGCCGATCCATCGCAGTACTCCGAGCTTGCGCAGTCTCCGTTCCCCAAGCACTGGACGCACTGCTGGCTGTCGCCTTCGCAGCGTGTTCCTTCGGGACACCCGACTTCACACGGAGTGAGGTCGACGCAAGCTCCTTCCCTGCAGGTTTGATTGAAGGAGCAGTCATCGGGAACGAGGCACCTGTCACAGGATCCCGCCTCGCAGGCACACTCGCTGCCGTCACACGGATCACATGAGCCACCGTCGCAAGCACACTCCCCGCCATCGCACTCCTCGGGGGAGCCGCTTGCGGACGGATCTTCGGCACACGCGACGCCGATCAAGGCGATGAAAACTGCGAACAATTGCTTCATGGTGTGAACTCGATCTGATCAAATCGACACGAGGCGACCGCCGAGCCGCACTCCAGCGAGATTCGTGACACACCATACCCGACGGGTTCGAGGCGAAGCTGACTGCGCAGCACCCCGTCCACGTAGAAGTCGAACCAGCGCGTGCTCCAGTCGATGTTGCGGAGCTCGAAATGGTACCACCTATCCGCGAGGTAATTGTCCGAGGTGGCCATCGAACCGTAGTTGCGGCGGATGCCCATCGCCGCGGCGAAGAATCCGTGAGTGACCGTGGGCTCGGTTTGTTGATCTGAGTAGAATCGGATCGTCGAGGCGTCGCTACCCGTGCGATCGACCATCGCCCACCACGAGATCGCTTGGGGCCTCTCCTCGGGGAACTCGACGCTGATCGCCGTCCCGGACATGCTTCCAGTGCGGGTCAGCAGCAGACTCTGTGCACTCGACTCGGTCGCAGTGGTCCCATCGAGCGATGCTTGAACGTCGGCATTCACGCTGCTCCACCCAGTCAGCGAGGTGTCGAAGTCCTCGGAGAAGAATTCGTTCACGCAGGCGCCACCGGCGCAATATTGCCCGCAGACTGTGCCGCCTGCCTCGAAGAGCCCATTCGGGCTGCAGTTCGTTGCGCGGGTTCCATCGCAGGCTGGGCGCCCCGGATCACACTCGTTCTCGACGCAGTAGTAGGAGCCGTCTTCGCAGTGGTATGACCCGGAGCAAGTATCGACGAAGAACCCCGCGCGACCGGTGTAATCGCATTGATAGATATCGCCGTACTCGCAGTAGATTGTACTTGGTTCACATAGGCGGTCTCGACACTCGCCGGCGACGCACGTCTGACCGCTCGCAGCGCAATCGACCCCCCCAGGCTCCCACCCGGTGCCATCTGCCTTGCAGGTCGCGCGTTTCGTCCCTTGGCATCCGACTTGGCCCTTCTCGCAGTTGTCGAGATTGCAGGTGCCCGAGCTGCAGTGCTCGTCGCCATCGCAAGGTGCGGCGTCCCACCCGCTGCCATCTGCCCTGCATGTCTCCGTGTGTTCGTAGTCCAAACAACGCTTGGAGAGCGGGGTGCAGACGACCGTTTCGCAGTGATCCTGCAGACAGATCTCGCCCGTCGCTGCACAAGAGACGCTCGTCGAGCCAGAGCCTTCCGCGTTGCACGTGCGCAGGTAGTTGCCCGAGCAAGACACGCTCCCTGGCGTGCAGGTGTCGGGATAACATGAGTAGTCGCCATTTCGGCAATACTCCTCTGGTGCACACAGATCCTGCAGGATGGAAGCGCTACCATCGGCGCTGCAGGCGTAGACGTTACCGTCCTTGCAGAACCGCTCACCTGGAGTACAGATGACGGGGACGCACTCCGTTCCCACGCAAGCCTCCCCAGCTCCACAGTACTCACTTTGCACGTAGCTGGTCCCGGCTGAGTTGCACTTCCGCCTGTAGTTGACGTAGCAGTACCAAGCGTCGGGTTGACAGTACTGATACGGAGGCGGTTGACACGTCGTCTCCCCGTCCACACAGCTGCCGCCAGGCTCGCAGTAGTCGGCGAGGTTCCAGGTCAGGCCGTCCACGCTGCAACGCTGAACGTTGCCGCCGTCGCAGAAGTAGGCGTCTGGCGAGCAAGCATGAGTCTCGCAGACTCCATTCACGCACTCCGCAGCAGAGCCGCAGGGCGTCCCCCCGTCGTATCCGGATCCGTCGCTATCGCAGACGTGGAGCGTGTTGCCGACGCAAGTCGATTCCCCCGGCGTACACACGTTGAGCAAGCACCCACCAGCGTCATCGCAGTGCTGGTTGCTCGAGCAGCTCTGGATTGGATCGGAGGACGCCCCATCCAGGCGACACGAACGAAACTCCTCACCCAAGCAAAACGTCTCGCCAGGCGTGCAGGTCACCGGCACACAGGCCGCCGCGTCACACGCCTGGCCGTTGGCGACACAGTCCTCGGCCACTTCCAGCTTCAGCCCGTCGTCGCTGCATTTCACGACGCGCTCCTGATCGCAGCTGACCTCCCCTGGGGTGCAGCGCTGCACGTCGCAGTAGGCGTGTCCAGCCTCCTCCACACACGTCTGCTTCTCGCCGCACGCGATGGGATCCACCCACACGCTGCCCGTGCCGCTGCAGTGCCGCACGGCATTACCCTCGCATTGGCTTGCGCTCGGTGTGCAGACCTGCGGCTCACAGCGCTCCGCTTGGCAGTACTGGCCGCTCGGGCAGTCGCTCGGACCCAGGCAGGCGACGCACGAGCCGACCAGGGTGTCGCAGACACCGATGCCTCCGCAGTCCGCCGTGGACTCGCAGTGCTCGACGCAGTGCTGATCGCGACACACCTCGCCCGCTTCGCAGTCGTCGCTGGAGAGGCACTCGACGCAGCGTTCTGTCGTCGGGTCGCACACTCCACTCGCGCAGCCGGCGCCACACGGCGGCCCCGCGACGCAAGCTCCTTCGGTGCACTGCTGGTCCGCGGCACAATCCAGGCTGCCTCGACACTCGAGGCACGCCCCCGTGTTGCAGAAGGGCATTGCGGCGGGGCAATCGGTGTCCACTTCACAGGCTTGCTGCGGCTTGGGCTCTGCCGTGGGGTCCGATGAGCTGCAGCCGCTCCACAAGAGGGCAGTCAGCGCCAGGCCCACCCAGGCTCGCACGGTGCGACGCCGACTCCGCGCGTTCACCCCTGGGGGTGAAGCAGGGGTGAGCCCGTGCCGGAATGGATCCGCGAGGTCTTGACCTGCGTCTGTCGAAGGGGAGCGCATGGGAGCCTCCCGGCTTAGCATGCGTGTTCGCCGAACGCGATGGAATGCCGTGTGACGCAGGCGTGTCGACGGACCTCGAGCTAGCCGCGCGCGGGTGCCTCATGGAACCGTCGACCGCTCGCATTTCCCCGCGTCGGGACTGCTCAGGTCGTGCTCAGCTGGAGCCGGTCGCACCCACCGTGGATGTGGATGTCGTAGAAGGGTTGAGCCTCGTCGAGTCCGGGTGTCTCCCAGCGCAGCTCACCGCCGACCGCGTCCAGCTTGAGTGTATCGAGCTCCACGTGGGTTGCGCCTCCACCGACTCGGAGGCGGAGCGGCGCCGTGCCGGGGCGCGCGATGCTCAGGCGCTGGGCACCACCCGCTATCTCGATCGG
>JAGQIY010000988.1 GCA_020430865.1 Myxococcales bacterium | reverse complement strand
TGATCAGTGGAGTCCGAGATCCCGATGCGGGAGGCGCCGGACGGGATCGCGGTGCTCATCAACGCAGCAGCGAGCTGTTGAAGCTGGCTCTGCACGTTGGTGCCGCTGATGAAGTTGTGTGCAGCGGCGGCGATCGCCGTGGCGTTGTGAGCGCCGGAGACCGCGCCTTGGTGCGCGTTCAAGAAGCCGAGGAGCGTGGAGAGCTGGCCGTCCACCGAACCGCTGGGAGCGCGTTGAGTATGCCTGGCGCGGCGTCTGCGCCGACATGCCTCGCTCCAGGGCTTCCAGCGGCCGTCGAGCTCAAGTCGTCTACGACTTCGTCGACGGCGGCTTGGAGCTGCGTCGCTTGCACGAAGCCGTGGGGCGCGTAGTCGATGGCGCTTGCCGGGTGGCGACGACCCGTCGCGGTGAAGTGCTCTCGCCGCTCCGCGTCGACCTCATCGAACGCGGCCTGCGCGTTGCCTGCGAGCGGCGAGAGGATGCTCCAGGTGCCGGGCTCCACCGCGACGGACGTGCCCTGCGCGAACACGAACGCTTGGCGGCGTGAGGTGTCGATGTCGGGCGCAAGGATCTGCGTTTGCCCCGGGCGTCGGCGCACATCGCAAACCAGGAGTTCGTCGGGCGGGAGCGCGACCTTGGGCGCGAGGCCAACAGCGCCTTCCGGCGCTTGGCGTACGACGAGCTCGAAGGACTCGTCCTGACGGAAGTAGACCTGCTGGGAGTTGCCGTCCGTGCGGGGATCGGAGAGCTCTCGTCGGAACCGCAGGAAGATACCGAGCCAGCGCTCGTTGCCTGCCGTGCTGACATCCGTGGGGATCCCCACAAGATCCACCGCACAGTCCACCGTTTGTCCCGTGCCGAAGAACACACGCTGCCCAGCATGGTCGTAGGCGCGAGCAGGAGCGGTCAGGTCGACGCTGAGGTCAGCGAGCGGTGAGTGCGGAGCGGGGACGCCGCCCGAGATGATGCCGAAGACCCCGATGTCGGTCGCGAGGTTCTGGTCGGCCTGTTCGAGCAGGCCGAAGCCGAGGTTGAGCTCGGCTTCGGAGACGCGCTGGCGGAAATAGTAACGCAGCCGTGAGCTCATTCAGCAGGGCAAAGCGAGGCGAGCAGGGCGCTGGGGACAACATGCGGCTGCCGTGCGGTTTCGGCCGAATCCCGTTCCTGCCCCGTTCAGCAGTCGGTATCCTGCCCCGATGAAAGCGATCATGGTTGGGCTCTGCGCTCTAGCGCTGCTCTCGGGGTGTGGAAGTGAAGACTCGTCGCCATCGGGTACAGGTGGCACAGGTGGTCAAGGTTCAGGTGGAACGGCCGGTTCCGGTGGATCGGGTGGGCAACTCGTTGATCATTGCACGGAGCCGGTTGGTGGAAGTTGCACGTCACCGACTCACTGCCTCGAGTTCCGCGGTCTGACCTTCGAGGAGGTCAGTCAGCTGTGCTCAACCAACGAGACTGCGTCGGAGGACCCATGCGATCACCTGGTCGCGTCAGGTGGTTGCCAGAAGAACTACGAGACGTTCTGCGGAGAGATCTGGGATAATGAGGAGTACATTCCCGAGCAGGCGGCGCGCGATGCCTGCATGACGATTGAGGGCACCTGGGTTGGTCCCTAGGCGTCAATGCAGCATCGTCTCGTCGGGCAATTCGCTCAACCCCAGCTCCCAATGATCCAGCACCGCTGGTGGAACCGGTTCCACAAGGTAACCGTCCAAGTACCGACGGCTGTTCAAGCCTTGCGTTAAAGGGCATCGTGCGGCCCGCACGATGCGGTTGAAGTCCAGGAATTTCCGGCGAGGCGTGCGATCGGGGGGCGGCGAGATGACCATCCCTGATCGCGGTACGGACCTGGCTTTGCGGCGCCTTCCAGCGGTGGGGAAGCAGTTCCTCGATGCGCTTCGCTGGGTGCGTCTGGACGCGGATCAAGACGTCGCCGAGGTACTCGACCGGGTCGTGGCCGTGTTGGTGACAGGACATGACGAGGGTCTGCAGGACCGCGAGGTTGTGTCCGGCTTTCTCGTTTCCCACGAACAGCGAGTTGACGCGACTGAGGGCAATGCGGCGAAGCGCAGCCTCAGCCTTGTTGTTGTCGGGGGGAATGGACGCGAACCGCAAGAAGCAGCCAAGCTCTTGGTGGTACTTGAGGATGTAGCGGATGGCGGCTCCCATCTTGGAGCGCGGTTCGTGTCGGCCCGCGGCAACTCGAGCCGGATGCCGTCAACGGCGATCACCAGCGCGGTCTCCGAAGCGGGCTCTGGAGCAACGAGCTTGAGCAATCGAGGCTCAGTCGCACGCTCCTTGCGGATCTGCGAGCGATACCACCTGAGTGTCCCCTCCTTGACATGATGACGCCGGGCGACATCACGCACTCGTGCCCCGCTCTCGATCTCCGAATGCTTCTCCCAGAATTGCCGACGCTGTGTCACCCCCGAATGGTCTCAGCTGGCTCGGTCGCTGGGCAGACGTCCATTCCTGGACGGTTACTCCGCGGTGCGGTTGCTGGTGCCGGTGAGCGTGAAGACCAGATCCGTCGTGAACGGCGTCTTGCGGCGCTGAAGCTCGGGACCGCCGGTTCCGGCCACTACGTCTTCATGACTCTCGTTCGTCGAGTAGAAGCGGTTCTCGCGCAGCGTGGGGCCGCTCAAGACCAGCGACGGCAACGAGGCCATCGCCACGATGTTCAGGCCGTCGCTCGGGCTGTCGTCGTAGTCGACCGAGACCGTCGTAGAGACGTTCGCGAGCACCTGACGCTTCAGCTCACGGAGGAGCTGGCGGACGACGCGCGTCAGGTCGGCTTCAGGCGCGACGGGCGTGCGGAGAAACCGGTACGCTTGCGGCAGCGTGGCCGATTCCCCAGGGATTGGTTTGCCACCAGCGTCGAGGTTCTCGAGGACGACGTCCGCGAGCCCTTGCTCGCCTGCGGGAGTCCGAACGTCGGCGACGCTGACGGCGGTTTCATCGCGAACGCCGACGACGACAGCGAGCTGCGCCCCGACGCGAACTCGAACCTCGGCAGCAAACCTGGTTCCGACCAGACGCACCAAGTCGCCACCGCTGGCGGGGCCAGATGAAGGCGTGATGGAGTTGAGCGTCGGAACCGCCACGCCAGGGCAAAGGCGTGGATGATTCAGGACGGGGACGCTGATAGCCTCGATGTGATGAAGCGCGTCTCACCTTCGCTGAGCGGAGCTGTCCGACTGTTCTCGTTCTGGATCGCCAACGGAACCGTTGGGCATCCCCAGCTAGATGACGTCGACTACACGTGCATCTTCGAAGAGCCGAGTGCGCTTGAAGCGACCTACGCCATCTTCATGAACTGCCTTGAGTTGGACGACGATGGTGTGGTGCTGAATGCGAAGGCCGCCGAGCGACGCGCGGCCGAGTACATCCTGGCCTACTGCACTGGGAAACAACCCGAGCGTGCGTTCGAGCAGTGGGAGGTGGAGCTGTACTGAAGCTGAGCCGAGAACTGGGTCAGCCTATGCACGGAGGGCCGCCCCAAGGCGAGACCGTAATGACTGCGCTAGTGCTAGTCGAGCGCCTGGATATCCGTCGCCTTGACCAGCACAGTGCCCAACCGTTCTTCCCGTACGGAGAAGCTTCCGCGCCGTCTGAAGAACGCCATGGCGGCATCCATTAGGCCGACATGAAACGGGGTCGGTCGCCAAATGTCGCGCAAGCGGACGATCACTTGTTGTTCAGTGGCCTCGACGATCTCTAGACGGCGTGGTCTTGAACTAGGTCGTATGCATTGGGCAGACGGCGCAATCCCTTCGTGAAGTCACCGTCCGCAAGAGTGAAGAACGTTCGCCCGGCCATCGATTCCCCGAACGCTTTGACGGCAAATGCTCCAACGTTCCAGAGACCTTCGCCGATGGTGGAGCCGGGATATAGCGTTTCTGCGGCCCGGACGATCAGCGCGTTGTAGTCTCGAAGCGGATAAAGCTTGAACGGGATCCGTCGTCCGCTTTCGCGTAGTGCTCTCTGAAGGCGATTGAACATCATCCCGCGGACGTGGTGATCTGCGGGCGTGCCATTCACCACCGGCTGGACATCGTATGGGGCGGTAGCGTCGAAAGGCTCGAAGTCCATTGCGTTGGTTAGGCTAGCAGCGCGCCTAAGGTACTAGAAGCCCAATCCTAGCTCCTTCGCCACCCGCTCCAGGAACCTGCGCTCCGCTCCCGTGCGGAACTTGCTGAACGCGGGCCGCAGGGAAGGACGGGCGGGCACCTGAACGACCACGACGCCGCTGCCGGTGCCGCCTCGAGGTGCTTGCCCCGACTTCCGCAGCATCGCGAAGAGGAAGCGCCGCATCTTCGGCGTCATCGGGATGATGACCGGCGGACCTCCGAGCTCCTGGATCTCTGCGACGTTGACGGCGCTGCCGCCGCTGCTCGAGCGGGCGCTCTTCAAGATGCCGATGAACGCTTCGTCGCCCTTGAGCAGGACGGTGATGGAGTTGCGCAGGTCGCCTTTGACGATCAACGCCTTGCTCCCTCCACCGCCCTTGAACCTGCGGGTCGCGAGAGTCGAGGCCGACGGAGGCAGGATGGGCTTACCGCCGGGAGCTTGGTTAGTGAGCCCTTGCGCGATCTCGTTTCGAAGCTGGTGCGCTTCCTTGGCGACAGCCTTTGAGATGGCGCCCTTGAGGCGCGTGGGCGCGGCGCTCAGCATCGCTCGAGCGCGCGCCCAATCTCCGGTGCGAGTGACCACTCAATTCGGCTGCTTCGCTCGGAGGCGGGGGACGTGAGTGTCCAGCCAGTCAATCGACGTGGCTCGCCTCGTTGATGACGGCGCCCTTTCGAATCGAGTAAGCCGACAGCATCAACGCACGCGTCGCAACCTCGATGCCCACCAGGCACCGTCCCTCGAAGCGGCCTCGCGTCCGAAGCGGGACCCTCCCCCCCGGGCCCCGGAGCAAAGCGGCCATTGAGCCCGGCCTTTCTCGCTGTTTTGAGCCGTTTTCCTGCGGGATTTCTGCGCCGTGCTCAGGCCCCAATGGCCACTATGGGACCGAAGCGGCCGTTCGTGGTGCCGCGCTGACGGGGAGTAACCGAACGAAAACCGATCAAGAACCGAACATTGGTTCCCTGTGGGTTGCGCGAGAAATCTCTTCGGGGGGTCATTGGCTTCTCTCTCCGCAAGAGCAAAGCGTCCCGAGCGTCAGCTCGGGGACACGTCGGTCACTTTCCTTTAGGAAACTTTGCGCGGCTCAGCGCTGGCAATGCGGGAGCCCGCACGAACGGCTCCTCCTCATCGTCCTCCAACTCCTCATCGTCCACGTCATTGAGCACGGGTTCAGCGTCTTCCTCGTCGCTCTCGTCTTCGTCGCGAGCAGGAGCCGGCTTGCCCTCAGTCACGACCAGCTTGCGACTCACCACCGTTCCAGTCAGCTCGCTCTCCACCTCATCCTGCCGTTGCAGCGCTTGCTTGTGCTTGAGCTGCAGCTGCTCGAGCGTCAGCGTGGTGTGCACCTCTTGCCGTGAGTCTGCGCCGCCCTCGAGGAACTCCTTCAGTCGCATGATGGTGTTGAAGTCGGAGACTGCGTCGACGCGGACTCGACCTTCCTGAAGCGCTTGTCTGAACTGGTTCAGGTACTCGTCGATGATCGCCAGCACGTTCGACTTGTTCATCGCGAGCTTGCTGGCGCGCTTCTCGACGAGCTTGTCCTCAGCCCGCGTCGCCACACGCATCGCTGCTTCACCTCGACGTCTCCGGCATCGATGACGCTTGGAGTACTCGGCGATGCTCGACAGCGAAACGCCGTACTTGTCCGCGAGCTGACGGTAGGTCGGATAGTGGACCTCTGGCTCCTTGCCCTCCACCTCGACCATCTCGCCATAGACGAGTAAGCGATCGATCTCTTCGTGTGGGATCCGCGGCGGGTCGGCCTTTGCCGGACGACCAGGCTTTGCGCGTGTTCTCGGGATGGGGGAGGGCACCGAACTAGCAAAGCCACGGACGCCCGTGGTCGGGGACCTGGCTCAGTGAACACCTGGTACCCCCTGAGCCACGACCTCACGGAAACCAGCAGGACATGCTCACCCCGTCGTTTGCCGAGGGCAAGCCAACGTGTCCGTCGCGCCTTGCAATTCCAGGTGCCGTGCCGCAGGATCGCTCTGGAGGGTCTTCATGAAGCGTCTCGGCGACCTACGTCACATCGCATGTCTCCTGGCAGTGGGTTGTTTCTCGTGCGGAAATTCTGATGGCTCGTCAAGTGTCGGGGCCGGAGGGACGAGCGCGGCCGGATCTGGCGGAATGGCCGGCGCTGCGGGTCTGGCCGGCGCTGCTGGGAGCGGAGGTGCGGCGGGCGCAGTTCAGGAGCTTGGGCCTGGCGCGACGTTCTACATGTACAGCATGCCAAGCCAGGCACCGAACATGCTCCCTGGCCTCGACCTGGACGGTCGCGGTGGGCCGACGGATGGTCCGGGACACTGCACGCCTTCGGTGGCGTACGATGAGGCTGACCTGGCCGATGGGCCAGGAGGTGTCGACAACGCCTTTGGGCGATTCTACAGTGAATCGATCCCTTGGATCGTCTTGCAGAGGGACTGGCGCAACGATCTCGCGATCCCGGTGCTCCACGTCGAGTTGGAGGGCGGAACCCCCATCGCGGCGGGAATGATGGCTGCAAGCGAATCCGCCCAGATGGACGTGAATGGACTTGATGATGGCAACGTTCCGATTGAGGTGTTCTCCGACACGATCGACGCCAGCCCGCTCAAGCCGTTGATGCAAGCCTCGAGCATTCAGCAGGTCGAGGGGCGTTACGTCATTCGTTTCGCAACCCCGCTGGCGATTGAGTACTACGCGGGCCCGCGCGACGGCCGGCTCACCATCCACGATCCTGAGTTCGCATTCCCCGCTGGTGTTGACCTTACGCAGATCGAGATGCGCTATGTGACGCTTGCCGGGTGGCTGGATCCTGCCGAGTTCAAAGCCGAGAGCGAGTACTACTTGCGGGCACTTCAATCGGGCTTCTGTGAGCTGTTCACCGATCCCAACACCGTGACCGATCTCGAGATCGGCACGAACACCGGAACGTGCAACGCGATCTCGTTCGGCGTGGAGCTTTATGGAAACCGAGTCGCGTTCGGGCCACTCATCGAACGCATGAAGCGCGACCCACCCGGCCAGTGCGTTCCCAGCGGTTCCTAGTTGGGTTGGGTCTCAGCTCTACGAGGGGTCCAGTTTGCCGTTGGGCGCTCGTAGGTTCCGCGTGAAAAGTGGACAGCCAGCCAGCGGTGGAAAGTTGCGCTGGCTGGCTTTCGCTGTGTGTGCCCAGCGTTTCCGGTAGGGCAAAGCATCGGAGCGGTCACGTGGGGGACGTTTGAGTTTGCTCTGGACGGTTCTTTGCGCGTGGCCGACGCTCGCCGTCGATGAAGATTGAAGACCCGAACCTTGGAACCCTCACGTTCGACGGCGATGGCATCGCAGACACAGTCGTGCTCCTCGATGGCGAGGAGATTGAGGTCGCGATCGAGCTGGACGAGGAGCCTTCTCCCAAGGTGATCAAGGCGGCCACTTCGCGTGTCGCCAAGCTTGCTGCCTTGGACGCAGCCTCCAAGGACGCGATCCGAGCGGAACTGCAGGAGGGCGATGAAGACGCTGCGACCATCATGTACTGGTCGCATCACAAGGACGAGCTGAGCGCGCAGGCGATCCGTAGCGCGTTCGGCGTGGATAGCGCAGACGACGTGTCCGACGCGGTGTTCCTCAAGGCGCTTCACCTTCTTCGCGTCGCGGTCGTTCCCGGTTCCGAAGACAGCGAGATCTCACTCGACTACTCGATCGGCGAGGACGTGACGAACTACCTGCTTGTCGTGCGCTTCGACTCCGAAGGTGAGGTGTCGGAGATCAGCCTTGAGAGCTGACGCTCGACACCCAAGCTCCTACGGCCCGTCCACCAACTCGACAACTTTTCTCAGCGCTCGACTCCGCTGACGCTTCAGACGCTGGTAAGCACGCTCGGCCTGGTCGGAGCCTCCAGCACGGCTGAGCTGATCGCCGCTGGTTCGGCCAAACGGATCGGGTCTGGTTCGGCCAAACGGATCGCTCGTGGTTCGGCCAAACGGATCCTGCAGGAACGGAGGCACTACCGGACAGGCGTCAGGGCGTCCGCGGACCTTGACGTGATGGTGGCGAGGAGGACGGACATGCACAGGTTGCAGGAACTGGTGCGTTTGCACCGCATGGGACAGGGCGGCCGCGCGGCTTCCGCCACCGCGCGCACATCCAGCACGTCGACCGCCGCTAGGTTCGGGACGTTGCCACCGCCGCTGACCGTCGCGTCAGGGAACTGGAGGACCGTGTTGGCGGTGCCTCCAACGACCTGCGTTTGGCTTGCGAGCCCGAGCGTGTCGCTCTGCACCTGTGGGATGCCAGCGGTGACGGCCGCCATCGATTGCCGCACGGATCAAGCTTCCGTCAGTGAGTCGGAACGGACCCGAAGCGGCGCCCTCCACCGAGGCTGGAGTGGGACCGCCTCCTGCAGCCAGGAAACCGGACGCTCGCACTCCAAGCGCGCTGCTCGGGTCGCTGACGTCGCCGTAGTGCATCGTGCGCACGACCCACAGCTGGCTGCCGCCGTTCTCGAAGAAGCCCATGGCTGCGAGGGGCATGTCCGCGTCGACCGTGAAGCCACCGCACTCGGCAGTAAACCCGGTTCCGATCAGACGCACCAAGTCGCCGCCGCTGGCGGGGCCAGATGAAGGCGTGATGGAGTTGAGGGTGGGAACCGCCACGCCAGGGCAAAGGCGTCCGCGGCTCGCAAAGGGGACGCTTGCTGCCCGATTTGACTCGTCCCGAGCCCTCCAGCATGATCCTCTCAGTGGCGAACCCTGCGAAGACCATCGAGCTCCCCGAAGACCTGCAGGCCTTCGCGGAAGAGCGTGTGCGTGCCGGTGAATTCGCCAGCGTGAGCGAGGTTGCTGTCGAGGCCATTCGGCTGCTCAAGCAACGAGACGCCCGCCGGGCCGAAGTGCGCGATGAGCTCGCCCAGCTCTTCGGAGAGATGGAGCGCGGCAACTTCATCGAACCGTCGGACGATGAGTTCGCACAGGCCGTCCGAGACCGTGCGTTGAAGCACCTGGGTTGATGCGAGCCGTCCGCCTTCATCGCCTCGTCTACGATGACATTGACGAGGCGTTGGCCCACACGCGAGAGCGGTTTGGGCCACGGCAGGTTGAAGTCTATGCGCGCCTGATCGTCGAAGCCCGTCTCACGTTGCGCGAGCACCCGACGATCGGCGCGCTCCACGGCGAACTTGGAGCGGGTGTTCGTGTGCTCTGCATTCGGCAGGGCAGCATCCGAGCTCCGCACGGATACATCTACAAGGTCGAGGAGGATGGGACGGTCTACATCGCCCGCCTGGTACACCTCGCCAGGTATCTCGCCGACCTTCTGCCCGAAGACTTCTGAGCACCGCACCGGCCGTCTTAGAAGCCCATTCCCAGCTCCTTCGCGACTCGCTCCCTGTTCGCGATGCTGCGAAAGTCAGGGCAGGCACCTCGAGGGGGCACCGGTAGCGCATCTTGGGCGTCATCGGGGATGATGACTGGCGGACCTCCGAACTCTTGGATTTCTGCAACGTTCACGGGGCTGCCGCCGCTGCTCGAGCGAGCGCTCTTCAGGATGCCGATGAAAGCTTCGTTGCCCTTGAGCAGGACGGTGATGGAGTTGCGCAGGTCGCCTTTGACGATCAGCGCTTTGCTCCCCCCACCACCCTTGAACCTGCGCGTCGCGGGAGTCGAAGCCGACGGAGGCAAGATGGGCTCACCACCGGGAGCTTGGTTGGTGAGCCCTTGGTGTCATAGCTCGCCCCCATGGACCGTGCCTGGCTCGGCCAAGCGGATCCGGGGATCACCAGCAACGCTGCCAGCAGTTTGAGCACTGCCAGCTGGAGCTTCTTGGTTCGGCCAAGCAGATCGCACATCCGCTTGGTGGGGTTCATGTTGTCACCTCCGGTTGGTTGTTCTTTCGATGGTTGCCTTTCCGCGGGGTGCTCGGATTCCGGTACGTATCGCCCTGTAAGACCGCCCCGAGGCGAACCGTTGGCAGTTCCGCCCGGATCAACTCACGCGCTGGGCGGTGCTCACGCCACTCGATAGCTAGCCAGTCGCTCCCTTTACGCTCCCTTGCCGCTCCCAAGTCCCTCCCGATGAGGAGACTCCACTTTGCCAAACGAGTCGCCGAGTGGCGGCAGGAGGAAGCAAGTGGCGGATCAATCTGGAGGGCAGCGTCCGTGGCGCTGTGAGCAGTGTGGAACGTTGATTGGCGTCGAGCGCGCCGGTCGGATGCTGCTCAAGTACAAGACGAGCCAGTACCTGGTGCGTGGCGAGGTGATGGCGGTGTGCCGTCGCTGCTCCGCGATCAATGAGACCGTCGTCGGACCGAGCCGCGAGCACGTCCTGACGCCCGTTCGGGGGTGAGGGCGCGCCGATGGGGCTCCTGCATCAAATCCACGCGCTGCGCCGTGAGGTCACGGCTCCGCGCTCTCAGCGTCTCTACGACGAGCACGCGAGGAGTGAGCCCGCGCTCCGCTTGTACGGCTCCGTTGAAGACCTCCTCACGGCGCTCGAAGCCCGTGAAGAAGCGAGCTACCGAGCGCGCGAAGACGCGCTGCGCGCACTGGTGACGCTCCACCACGCAAGCGACTCCACCTTATGGGCGAGCCTGCTGCTGGTTGCGTTCGCGCCGATGCTGGTGCGGTTCCGCGGTGAACTGGGTGCGGCAGGAGGCGAGCCCGACGCGCTGGTGTTCGAGGGGTTCCTTGAGACGCTCGCCGGGCTCGACCCAAGCGCCAACATCCCGCTGACCCTGCGCCTCGGCACACGGCGCCACGTCCTGCGAGTCCTGCATCGCGATCGTCGAGCGAAGCATCAGCAGATCCAACTCGAAGAGCACGCCCGACAAGACAGCGACTTCAGACTCTGGGAAACGCGCTCCCGCGAAACCCATGATGACGCTGACGAAGCCGTTGAGCTCTTGAACGAGTTCGTCCCAGAGCCAAGCGAAGCCTGCGAACTCGAACTCGTCATCGCGACCAAGCTCCGCCGCGAACCGCTCCGCGACTACCTCGACCGCCGCTACGGACAGAGCGCAACCGAGACGGATGGCCAGCGTCGCTGTGCGTGCTTCCGCCGACGGCGTGCGCGAGCGCTCGAGTGGTTGCGTCGCGTCCTCCGACCCCGGCTCGAGCCACGCCTCGAAGCGCTGGCTTGGAGCCTTGAACTCCCTCAGCTCCGGCAACTGGGCTGAACCAACCAATCAGAACCGAAGGAACAGAAGCAAGCATGAATACCGCATGGGAATCAGCACGGGGCATGGCTCAGAAGCACAACGCCAACGGAGGGCTCTTCATCCGCCTAGGCAACGATGGCGACAAGG
>JAGQIY010000987.1 GCA_020430865.1 Myxococcales bacterium | reverse complement strand
CGTCGACGACACTCACGCGCCGTACGATCTCGGCAAGGGCGGGAAGACCAAGTTCGAGCGCTATCTGTCAGAGGCCGAGGTCGTCGACGGGCAGCTGGGGCTGCTGATGCGCGCCATCGAGACAGCGAAGCTCGACAAGCGCACGATGCTCATCGTGACCGCAGATCACGGTGAAGCGTTCGGTGAACACGGGCGATACCGTCACACGACGACGGTCTACGACGAGATGCTCCACGTGCCGCTCGTCGTTCGGTTCCCCGGGGCGATGCCGCGCCGGGTCGAGGAACCCGTCTCCCTCGTGGACGTCGCTCCGACCATCCTCGATCTCTTCGACTTGCCGACCCCGGGGACCTACATGGGGCAATCCCTGGTCCCGCTCCTCGCTGGGCAGAAGGTGCGACTGGACCGCCCGCTGGTGGCCGATTCCCCGCGGCTGATGCGGGCGATGGTCTTCGACGATGGCATGAAGCTCATCGTCGACACGCGAACTCAACTGCACGAACTCTATGACCTCAAGGAAGATCCAGGAGAGAAGCACAACCTGTACGACGAGCATCCCGAGGCCGAGGTCTACGACCAGCTGATGCAGACCTTCTTCGAGGTTCATGAGCTGGACGTGCCGGGCTACGAGATCAAGTTCTGCCGCTGACCTCCCGTCAGTTCGGATACTCGCACACGCCGTACTCGCCGCTCCCCACGTCGACGCACCACTCGGGCTCGCCGCTACACCCGAAGCCCCTGTCACACAAGTTGTGACAGGTACCTTGGTAGCACTGAAAGATGATGTCGCAGTCCGAGCTCTGCTGGCAAGGCTGGTCGAGCCCGACACAGCCCGTGCAGCTCTCGCACCGCCCCTCGTCTTGGCTGTAGATGCGGCAGACGCCGGGCTCGCCGTCGGCGTTGCAGCTAGCCCCGACGTTGCTGCAGGGCGGGCCATTTCCGTCGGGAAGTCCCAGGTCGGGGTCCATGCCGATGGGTTGACCAGCACTGCCGCCGTTCGCGGAGCCCCCGGCGCCAGAACCGTTGCCGGAGCCGCCGTTGCCGGAGCCGCCGTTGCCGGAGCCGGCCTGGGCACCTGCGTTTCCGCCTCCGGGGTTCGTTCCAGCCTGGTTCGCCCCGCCTTGGCCGGACCCAGCCTGAGCTCCCGCCCCGCTGTTACCAGCGCTGCTCGAGTCGCCCCCATTGCTCGGCGGGGGCTGCTGGATCGACTCGGACTCCGCGCAGCCCAGCGCCAAGCAGAAAGCTCCAGCGGTCCCTAACCCCCAAACCCGTGCCATCCTGGATACTCTATATCCCAAGCAGGCGCCGGCGAAAGGCCGAGAGATCTGCGGGGGTTTCCTGCGCAGAAACCGCCAGGCCCCCCTCTAGAGGTCGACCAGCTCCAGACCGCCGATGAAGTCGCGCTTGCCCACGTCGACGCCGTTGTGCCGCAGGATCGCGTAGGCCGTCACGAGGTGAAAATAGAAGTTCGGCAAGGCCATCTCGTTCAGGTAGTTGCCGGCCAGGGCGCCTTTTCCAGGCAGAAAGCCTAGCGGGACGACGCGGTCATCCGCACCCGCGAAGTCCGCGGGTTTGAAGCCCTGGAGGTAGTCGAGCACGGATCTGATGCGCCCTCGGATCTCCTCCCAGGTCTGCTCCGTGTCCGGATGCTTCGGCGGGTCCTTGCCCGCGACGCGCGCCGCCGCGAACTTGGCGGCGTCACAGGCGGCCTGGATCTGCTTCAGCAGGGGGTACTGATCGGGTGCCAGTCGGGCCCCCAGCAAGGTGGCCACGTCGAAGCCCTTGGCCTCCGCGTGGGCTGAGGCCTTCTCGAGCCACTGCTCGAGGTTCTTGAGCATCTTGATCGTTTGAGGAACGACGGCGTCATACAGCGGCATGCGGCGGTGCATGGCGCTCGAAGCGCGTCGCGTCAACGGCCTCGTCCGAGGATTCCAGCGCGGCGACGGCGCTCAGTCCCGCGATTCGATAGGCTTCGGCCAGCGTCGGAAAGTTGAAGACGCTGTCCACCAGGTCGCACGCCTGGGCGCGGTAGCGCACCGCAAGTTGACCCACGCTGAGCAGCTCCGCCGCGTTCTCGCCCGCGATCTGTACTCCGATCACGCGCCCGTCTCGCGCGACGACCAGCTTCAAGAAGCCCGTGGGCGAGGCGGCGATGTGGCTGCGCGCCACCTCTGCGAAGTGGGCACGGCCGACGACGCAGTCGACGCCTGCACGGCGCGCGCTGACCTCTGTCTCGCCGACGGAGGCGAGCTCCGGGATCGTGAACACTCCCACGGGGATGTGATCGGTTTCGTGGGGAAACGCCAGGCCAAGGGCGTGGCAGGCGGCGCGTCTGCCCTGCTCCATCGACGCCGAGGCGAGGGCAGGAGGACCCACGGCGTCTCCCACCGCGTAGACTCCGGGGCAGGGAGTCTCGAAGTCGTCGTCCACCGGGATGTGTCCCCGTGCGCTGAGTTCGATGCCCAGCGTGTCGAGACCGATGCGGTCGGCGTTGGCGACGCGCCCCGACGCGACGAGCACCCGCTCGCTGACGAGCTTCCTGCCATCGCTCAGGCGGGTGATGGCACCCCGCAGTCCTGCGCGTCCACACGCTTCGATCCTGGAGTTCGGCAAGTGCCGCCCTCCCGCGACCTCGAACTGCTCGACGAAGTGCTCGACCAGCTCGGGATCCAGGAACCCGAGCGGTCCGGGGTAGCCATGCACCAGCGTCACCTCGACGCCTAGCTGCGCGAACACCGACGCATACTCCGATGCGATCACTCCGCCGCCGATCACCACCAAGGAGCGTGGCAGGTACCCCATGTTCAGGATCGAATCGCTATCGAAGGTGAACTCGTGGTCGAGCTCGATGCCCTTGGGCGCAGAGGGACGAGAACCGGTGGCGATCACGATGCGCCGTGCCTCGAGGCGTAGGGAGGTTCGTCCGATGCGCACGACCTCCACCGTCCGAGGAGAGATCAGCCGCGCCTTTCCCTGGATGCGTTCGACGCCGTTGCGATCCAGCTGCGCGTCGATGAACCCCTCGTGGGCGTCGATCACCTCGCGTTTTCGCAGCATGCAGCTCTGCAGCTGGAGATCCTGCGGGAGACTGAGCGCCGCGATCCCTCCGCTCTTCTCTCGCGCTCGGGCCAGCACGAGCGCGGTCTCGCGCAGCGTCTTGCTGGGGATCGTTCCCTGCCGCACACAGGCGCCGCCGCCCCGCGCGGCCGGATCCACCAGCGCGACCCGCGCGCCGCTCTTGGCGCCTTGAATGGCGGCCTTCTGTCCCCCGGGGCCGGCGCCGATCACCAGCAGGTCGAAGATCAAACCACGCCCCCGAGGCTGTCGAGGACGCGGGCGGCTTGCTTCGTGATCTCCTCGACATCGTCGGGGTAGAGTTCCAGCGGCAAGAGGCTCGCGTGTTCGAACGCTGGGCTCCAATCGGGTCGCTGACCATGGGCTTGCCGTGCGAGAACTATTTCCGTGAGGCAAGAAGCGAGGGAGATCTGATGGACCAGGCTGGAGACGTCCTCGGGTGGCTCGACGTCGTGATGATGGGCCGCTACCCGCGCGAGTCGTTCCGGGAGGCCCCAGGCCTTGAAGATCGCCTCCGCTGCCTCGGGGTGAAGCGTCTCGGCGCTACGAATCAGAGCGGGTCTGTTGCGACACTTCAGGCGTTGCCCGATGTGTCGTCCAGCGCTGAGCAGCGAGGGGAAGCCGACGTCCATCAGGAGCCCGGTGGTGAAGGCGTCGTCGACGTTGTCTCGTCGTTGGCGGGCGATCTCCTGGCTGAACAGCGCGCACGCGAACGACCGCCGGAAGATCCGACGTACCTCGGACTCGAAACCCGGGGCAGAGAAAACCGTGGCCTGGCAGCCGATCACGAGGGCGGCTTCTCGGACTCGCGCGCTGCCCATGCGCACGACGGCCTGACCCAGACTGCCGATCTCGGCACGAGCGCGAAACCACGAAGAGTTGGCCAGCCGCAGCAGATGCGCGCTGAGGCTTGGATCCTCCTGGATCAACTCCGCCAACTGGTCGGCATCGACCCTCGGATCGCCCGCAGCACGCACGACCTCCTGGGCGGCCAGAGGCAGCACCGGGAGATCGAGCCGGCCCTCGCGGAGCTCAGACACGAGCTCCTGAGCAAGGCGCGCCTCGAGTGAATCGGCGCCTTGGGGCTTCCGGTCGGGATCCGAAGTGGCCAAGAACATCTCCCCCTCGACTACGGTCAGCCACGCTGGACCTAAAGCCTTGAAATCCGACTGACTGCCTACGCTACCGCCAGCGTAGACTCAGACGATGGCTCGGCAGCGCGACCACCGCTGGCCGTTGCTGCTGCCGCTCGCGCCGATCTGGCGGCGCCGCCGTACTACTCGGCGCCTCAGAACTTCTTCTGGCGAATCATGATCTTGCAGCGCTCGCTGCCCGAGCCTCCTGGAGCAAACTTGGCGACGTACCAGGACGCTCCACCGATGTTCTCCTGGGCTGCCGTCGAGTTGAAGTTGCCCGAGCAGGCATCGAAGGCGGTCATCTTGCCCTGGATCTGGTAGCTGCTCGGACCTCCCGTGCCGCTGAACTCGAAGCCAATCTGAGGATTGAGTGAGGTCCCGGGAGCCTTGACCGAGAGCGAGCCGTCGGCCCGGGTGCTCACCGTGCAGATGCGATTGTAGGAGCCGGTGCCGTCGATCATGGTGCAGCCGTGCTTGCCGACCTCGAGCCCTCCGGCGAGACGGGTCTGGGCAGCGGGAGCCGCGCCTGGCGTCGGGCCGGCGGCGCCCGGTGGCACTCCATTGCCTCCCGGATTCGATGGGAGCCCTTGCGGTGCCTGAGCGGGGACCTGACAGCTTCCGTTGTTGCAGAACGAGTTCACGGGGCAGTCGGAGTTGGAGCTGCAGGGGCCCTCCGTCTTGTCTTTGCAGGCGAGCAACGCTGCGGTCAGGGCGAACAGCAGCATGAGAGCCTCGGCTCCGCGCTGCCCTGTGAGGTTTCCACGAGTCATTATCCTCAAGGTAACTCCATTCCCCTGGCGCCCGATATCAGCCACGGATATTACGTGGTGACGATGCGTTGGTCTGTGGTGAGCATGGGAGCGGCCTTGACCCTTGGGCTGACGGCGACGGCGTGCGGTTCGAGTGACTCGGGCGGCGGGGCTGGCGGGAGCGCCGGCGTGGGCGCCGCAGGGGCCGGTGGCTTCGCCGCCGCGGGCGGTAGTCTGACCGGGGGCGACGGGGGTCTTGGGGGCAGCGCGGGGACAGCGACCAGTGGTGGGAACGGAGGCAGCGCGGGTGTCACGGGAGGCGCTGGCGGCAGCGGAGGCGGGGCAGAGCCCGCGGTGCATTTCGTCGGGCGTCATGTCGTCGAGGACGACGCCAGCGTGCGCTTCGGTTGGTCGGGCAGCGGTCTCGTGGTGCGTTTCCGCGGCACGGCGGTTCGCGTCACGCTCGACGACCCGGCGCACTACTTCACCGTGGTCGTGGACGGTCAGGTCGGCGCGCGACTGGCGACCTCGACGGGGGAGCAACAGTACACCCTCGCAGAGGGACTACCGGATAGCGAGCACGTGGTGGAGCTCTACCGGCGCACGGAGGGGTCGTACGGCTCGACGCATTTCCTGGGCGTTGACATCGACGGCGAGCTGCTGGCCCCGCCTCCGGTGACCCGACGCATCGAGGTGCTCGGCGATTCCATCACCTGTGGCTATGGCAACGAAGGAGCCGATCAGTACTGTAATTTCTCTGCGGATACGGAGAATCACTACCTGACCTACGAAGCGATCGCTGCTCGCGAGCTGGGCGCAGCGCTGTCCACCATCGCCTGGTCAGGGAAGGGGGTGGCCTACAACTACGGCACCGACACCAACCAGCCGCTCCCCGAGATCCACCGCCGCGCGCTGCCGACCCAGGGCAGCAGCTCGTGGGACTTCACGAGCTGGCAGCCCGATGTGGTGCTGATCAACCTGGGCACGAACGACTTCAGCACCGACGGCGACCCGAGCGAGAGCCTGTTCGTCGGCGAGTACGTGGGGCTGCTGGAGACCCTGCGCGGCGACTACCCCAGCGCCTTGATTCTGTGCACCGTGGCGCCGAAGCTCTTTGGGAACGATCAGGCCCAGGCAGAGACGTACATCGCGAGCGCGGTCGCGCAGCGAAACGGCGCTGGCGACTCCCTGGTCAAGCAGGTCGACGTCTCCACGACATCCACGGGCTTTGGCTGCGACTGGCACCCGAGCTTGGCGACCCATCGAGCGATGAGCGAGCGCCTGGTCACGCTGCTGAAGGACGAGCTCGGCTGGTAGTCACGTCATGACCGGCGCTCGAAGCGCGCTCCAGGTTCGGTGCGGGTTCACTCTTCCGAGAGTCGCACGCCCGACGTCTTCTTGCCATCGAAGCCGACGATGTCCGCGTAGAACTCGCGGATGCGATCCATGTCGGCCTTGATGTTGCCGCTCGGAACGATGGCTGGCCCAACACCACCGAGCTTGCGCCCGTAGTCCAGGAAGCCACAGATGATCGGGACGTTCGCTGCGCGGGCGATGTGATAGAAGCCGCTCTTCCAGTGGGTGTTCCCCGAGCGAGTGCCTGACGGCGCGACCGCGAGGTACATCGACTCGCTCTGGTTGAACCGCTGCACGACTTGATCGACCAAGCCATGACGCGCTCGGCGATCGACGGGGATCCCTCCGAGGGCACGCATCATCGGACCCATCGCGCCCTCGAACAACGTGTGCTTGCCGAGCCAGTTGAGCTTCAGGCGGAACACGCCAGCCACCGCGAGCATGAATGGCAGATCCCAGTTGCTCGAGTGAGGCGCGGCGATCAGCACCCCCTTGGGGCTCTCTGGGAGCGTGCCCGTGGTGCTCCAGCCGACGAGCTTGAGGTAGCTCTGGGCGACGTCATGGGTCCATGGGGCGCTCTGCGGGGGGAGCGCGCTGAGAGGCGTATCCACCGTCTCAGCTCAGCCCACTCCGCCCACTCCGTCAACGCGCAAGGCGAGGGCTGACGAGAATGTGACCGAACCTCTGCGTCGCCAGCCTCAGCGAAGATTTCCGTGAACTCGAAGCCAAGCCAGCGCGCAGCCCGAGGCTCGTGGACCCGAATTCCTATGGGCAAAAGACGACGTCGTAGTCCTCGCCGAAGCAGGTGTAGGTGCTCGTCCGATCGTCGTAGGCGTAGCTGTACGCGGTTGGGCAAGCTGCCTTGAACGCCTCCGAGTAGCTGAACGGCGGGCAAGTCTCGGGAGTCCCATGAGAGCCGCGGCAGCAGTATGCGTCCGTCTGGAAGATCTCACAGGCGCTTGCGCAGCCAACGACTCGCCCCTGTGGGTTCTTCCGCTGCAGTTCGGTGGGACAGCTCTGGTTGAGATCGCTGGTGCAGCCCGGCGCACCGCAGTCGTAGGGATCGCCTTCACCTCGCAGCTCGTAGGTACCGGCAACCGGTCGGATGGTGAGCGGCAAGTTGTAGCCATCGACCAGGCTGACGTCGTAGAAATCGAGTCCCGCGTGGCCAGCGAAGGTGAACTCCGCGAGCGTGGCTGGCGTCTGACCACCGGCTCCGCTGCACGCGAGCCGGTTGCCGCAGTCGCCGCTGTCGCAGTGGCCTGCGCCGCTGCTGTCGAACTGGCATCCCGTGCGCCCCCAGAAGCGGCCACCCCAGTGCTCCGGCAGGACGAGCAGGTAGTCGCCGCCCGGCGCGAGCTCCCAACCGCCGCTCTCTGGCAGCTCGTACTCCGCAGCGGCGTTCAGCGCGCCGACCCAGATCGTCTCGCTGCATTGGTTCAAGAAGCGGATCTGACGCACGCCATCGCGAGCCGACGTCCCGCCGCCGCTCGCGCCAGCACTCGGCGTGCCGCCGCCTGCTGCGCCGCCACTCTCTGCGTCGCCGCCACCTCCGGCGCCAGCGCCGCCACCCTGTGTGCCTCCATACCCGGTAGCGCCGAAACCCCCGCTAGCCCCGAGTCCGCCGTTCCCCGTGGATCCGCCCTCCTCACCTCCGTGGGCGTTCTGACGAGTGCCCTCGGTGCTGGTGTCGCAGCCGGCTAGTAGGCCCAAGCACGCCACCGCATGCAGTCCATGGCGGCGCATGGCGTGAACGACGCCGAACGCTCTTCGCTTGGGGGTGAGGTGCGTTTCGCGTCCACCGTGCCCGTCGGGACGCAGTGGCTCCGCTCGTCCGATCGAAACAAGAAGGGTGCTCGGTTGGGGGATCCGTTCGAACTCGTGCATCGCGCTCCGCCTCGTGTGCTGCGCGCTGCCCGAGCCGGGGTGGAGCGAGCGCACGCCATCGCTGTCACGCTTCAGTTGCCGCGGAGCGCGCGCCCCGTGACTCAAAGAGGCGACGAGCCCGGACCTCTGGCAGGGTGCTTGAGAACACCCGCCAAACGAGCAGCCTGCCGGGCGCCGAGCGCGCGCACCGACTGATTCGTACAGTCGTCTGGTGCGTCATGGACGTTGCCGGACGCTGCTGTTCAGCGGATCACGCTTTCCAGGTCGCGGACTTCCTCAGCTTTTGCTGCCACGCGGAAATAGTATGGTGAGAGCAGCCCGACGGCGATCCAGAACAGCTGCGCCAGGTGAAATCCCACGGCGATGGCCAGCGCCGTCTCGACGCTGACGCCCAGCACCGGCGCGCTGCTCTTGAACAGCGCGTCGGTGACTCCGAGCTGCGCCGGCATCAGGTCGCCGACGGCCCCGGCGAGCTGATTCAGCGCTTGTGCGCCAGCGCTCGCGCTGATCAGCGAGCTCGAGCCATCCCAGTGATCGCGGGTAACGAGCAGCGCCACGAAGAAGCAAGCAACCTGGCACGTCCGCCCAAACAGCAGTCCAAGCATCGCTCGTCCCACCTGGCGACCGAGGGGCAGCTGAGCCTTGCGCATCTGAGCTGCCCAGGCTGCGGCCTTCGGCAGCCGCCGGAGCGCCTTCGTCGGCCAGGCGGCGCGCCTGAGTGTCCACAGTGCGGCGGCGAGCAGGCAGCTCAACGCTGCCTGAGCGAACAGCGCGTAGGTGAGCAGGGACTGGCCCGAGAGCAGCCAGACCAGCCCCGTCAGACCGAGCAGGAAGGTGGCGTCGCTGATCAGGCAAAGCACGTGGCTCGACGTCGCGACCGCCGCGGCTCGTGGGCCACCGATGTGTCGGGCGAGGAGCGTCGCCTTGGCCGCCTCGGCGAACAGCCGTCCGATCGGCAAGCCGATGCTCAGGGCGTATGACATCAGGTGGGCCTGGAGCATCGTGCGGCGAGGTAGCTCGCTTGCCGGTGCTCTACTGAGTTGTCGTGTGGAAATATACTCTCCGGCGATGCGTCCGGATTCGAGCAGGATCATCAGAGGCAGGAAGGGCAGGAGCTGAGCTAGCTCACCCCAAACCACCCGCAAGTCGACGCGGCTGAACAGCCAGGCGACGAAGCCGAGACCCACGGCGCCGCAAGCGACGCGCACCCAGGTTCGTTCGTACCAGCGCCCCGTGCGACTCGCCGGGACGGCGGCTGCCGCCCGGACGGCCGCCGCACTCAACGGAGTCGCGGCGGTGGTGCTCAGGGCCTGCTGCATGGGATCATCCACGGTACGTCGGACCGAAGGCCGCCCGTCGCAAGCCCCCAGCGGACAGGTCTCGGGCGATGCGTTGGCCGACGTCTAGCAATCCATACGGCCTGCCTGCGCCACACTTGCGTGAAGCTGTGGTGACCGGACCACGCAGAGGATTCGCACTCCGTCGGGCATCGGAGGTGAGTCCTCGCACCCGGACCGCGCGCTTCACTCCCCCGTCGCCGAGCGTCTACCCAATCGCCAAGCAAAGGAAACTCGAACGTTGATCACTTGACACTGCGGTGTACCGGCGGGGCGCCATCTTCGGGTCCGTGCCGACTGCGCTCCAGTCCGAGATGGCTTCGACCGGTGAGGCTGCTAGAATTGCCGCGAGGAGACGGAATGGGGATGCGTTCGGCCTGAGCCGCATCGAGTACGCCGCGATGAGGCGCAAGCTCGATGGCAGCACGGTTCCGGCGCGCGGGCGCGTGCTGTTCATTTGCGGTTCGCTGAACCAGACGACGCAGCTGCTACAGGTGGCCAGCGAGCTTCCAGAATACGAGCACCGCTTCTCTCCTTACTATGGACCGACCTACGTGAGCTGGCTGCGGGAGCTGGGCTTGATCGAGTTCACCATAGGTGGCCGGCGACTTCGTGAGATCGCGGCGGACTGCCTGCGCGCTCACGGGGCGGAACTGGACGTCGACGGGCGGAGCGGCGGCTACGACCTCGTGGTGAGCTGCTGTGATCTGGTCGTTCCGCCCAACGTACGCAGCGCGCCGATGGTGCTGGTGCAGGAGGGGATCTTGGATCCACCCAGTCTGGCGTTGAGGTTCGTGCAGCGCTTTCCCGATCGCACGCCGCGCTGGCTCGCCGGTACCGCGGCGACGGGGCTGAGCGGGAGCTTCGATCGCTTCTGCGTGGCATCTCGAGGCTATCTCGAGCACTTCGCCGATCTCGGCGTACCCAGGGAGCGGTTGGCGCTGACCGGGATCCCGAACTTCGACGACTGCAAGCGCTACGCGACCTATCGGTTTCCCCACCGCAACTACGTGCTGGTGTGCACCTCGGACGGCCGAGAGACCTTCAAGCGCGACGACCGCCAGGCGTTGATCCGGAGGGCGCTCGGCGTCGCGGGCGAGCGCAAGCTCATCTTCAAGCTACACCCCAACGAGAACGCGGGGCGGGCGCAGGCCGAGATTCATGCCCTCGCGCCGCGAGCGCTGGTCTATCGCAACGGATCCGCGGAAGGCATGGTCGCTCACGCAGACGTGCTGATCACCGAATGGTCGACGCTCGCGTTCGTCGGGATCGCCCTCGGCAAGCCCGTCTACTCGAACTACTCGCCGAGCGAGCTGTTGCGCCTGTGCCCTCTGCAGAACGGTGCTTCCGCGCAGCTCATCGCAGATCAATGTCGGGAGGTCCTGGGTGAGCTGCCTCCCGGACTCGCTCGCAGACGCGCGCGTCGGGGCGACGAATCGGGGTGCTCTGTTCCACTGGCGTGACCTGGAGTTGTTTCCGTGAAGAACTTGGTCGTGATCGTACAAGCGCGCATGGGTAGCAGCCGTTTGCCTGGAAAGGTCATGTTGCGCGCTGCCGGTATGCCTCTGCTCGAGCTCATGCTGCGTCGCCTGCGAAGGTTGCGGACTCGCGCGGAGGTCGTGGTCGCGACGACGGTGGCTGCAGAGGACGCACCGATTCGCAGCCTGTGCCGGCGCCTCGGGGTCGGCTGCATGAGCGGTCATCCCACGGACTTGCTCGACCGACACTACCGCGTTGCCTTGGAGTTCCAGGCGGACGCCGTCGCGAAGATCCCTTCGGACTGCCCCCTGATCGATCCGAACATCGCCGAGCACGTCCTCGCTCGTTTCGCACTCGGGGACGTGGACTTCGTGAGCAACCTGCGACCCCCGAGTTGGCCCGATGGCAACGATGTCGAGGTGATGAGCTTCGAGGCGCTGGAGACCGCCTTTCACGAAGCCAAGCGGGACTTCGAGCGCGAGCACACGACGCCATTCATCTGGGAGAACCCGGGACGCTTCCGCCTGGCAAACGTCAGCGCGCTGTCGAGCGCTGGAGACCCGTCCGCGCCGAGCCTGGCCCAGAGCCATCGCTTCACCTTGGACTATGGGGAGGATCACGAGCTCATCGCCCAGGTCGTTGAGCGGCTGCTACCGGAGTTCGGTGTGGACTTTGGAGTCGAGCAGATCCTCGAGCTGTGTGCCCGAGAGCCTCAGCTGCTCGAGATAAATGCCATGAGGAAAAATTCTGCTTGGTACCTGTCACACCTCGGTGACTTCAAGACGTTGCGCCGCGGCCAGGCGGGAGGTCTCCAGTGGATCTAGTCGACACGGTGGTCGCCACGCCGCGGCCGCGCCCCATGAGCGAAGCTCGCAGCTTGGCAAACGCCGCCTACCGAGCGCGCTCCAGCGTGCTCGAGATGTCCGCACGTGGAGGCTGCTTCGTCGGCTCCGCGTTGTCGTGCGTGGACCTGCTGGTCGAGCTGTACTTCCGTCAGCTGCGCGTCGATCCCATCGACCCTCACTGGGACGCGCGGGACATCTTCCTGCTCTCCAAGGGGCACGCTGTTCCCGCGCTGTACGCAGTCCTGGCCGAGCGCGGCTTTCTCCGTCGCGAGCGCCTGATGACGCACCTCGAAGTGGAGGGCAGCGTCTACTGGCACCCGAACCGCGACATCCCGGGCGTCGAGTTCCACTCCGGCTCCCTGGGTCACTGCCTGCCAGTGGGGCTCGGCATCGCCCTCGAGCGCGCGCGCTCTCGTGACACCGATCGGCGTCAGAGCCAGGTGTTCGTCATGCTGGGCGATGGGGAGCTCAACGAGGGCAGCGTCTGGGAGAGCCTGCTGGTGGCGCCGCAGCTGCTCAGCAACGGACTGACGGTGATCGTCGATCGGAACCGCATTCAGGCCAACGAGCGAACCGAGATGCTGGTCCCGCTCGAGCCGCTGCGCTCCAAGCTCGAGGCCTTCGGCTGGCGCGTCGTCGAGACCAACGGTCATGACTTCCCCGCGCTGGAGCGCGCGTTCGAGCTCTGTGGTGAGCGCCCGTCGGTACTCCTCGCGGAAACTAATCGCGGGTGTGGCGTCGAGAGCCTGCAAAACCGCGTCGGTGGCTGGTTCGTCCACGCCTCGCCGACGGAACTGGAGCTGTATCAGCGCGAACTCCTGGCGTCTCATCGCGCGGCGTGGGGAGAGCAGGAATGAGCTACGAGACCACACTGGAAGAGCTGATGCACGAGCATCCGGAGCTGATGCTGCTCACGGCGGAGAACCGAGCTGCGATCCGTAGTCTGGCGACACGGGCGGGGGAACGCTTCATCGATGTCGGCATCTGCGAGCAGACGCTGGTGGGCGTCGCTGCCGGGTTGGCCTTGTCGGGACGCGTGCCCATGGTGCACGCCCTCGCCCCCTTCCTCACCATGCGGGCCTTCGAGTTCATTCGCACGGACGTGGGCATCCCCAATCTGCCGGTGAAGCTCGTTGGCTTCATTCCGGGGATCCTCAGCGATGGCAATGGCCCAACGCATCAAGCCATCGAGGACGTGGCCCTGATGCGGAATATCCCAGGCATGCGCGTACTGTGCCCTGCGGATGAGGACGAGCTGTGCGCCTGCCTACCTGCAATGATCCAGGACCGCGGGCCCGCCTACCTGCGCTACAACCAGCTCCCCGCGAGAGTACGCCACAAGGGTGACTGGGAGCTCGGCAAGGCCGAGGTCCTGCAGAGCGGGCGTGACGTCTGCCTCCTGAGCTACGGCGCGCTTTTCGCTCAGGCGCTCGAGGCCACCGAGCGACTCGATCAGCTTGGCTACTCGGTTGGCCTGGTGAACTTGCGGAGCCTCGCGCCCGTGGATGAAGCGGCCTTGCTCGAGGCGTTCGAATCCAAGTTGGTCGTGACCCTGGAGGACCACTTCGTTCGTGGCGCGCTGCGCAGCCTGGTGTGCGAGCTGGCGGTGGAACGAGGAGCGAACATCGAACTCCTTCCAATCGGTCTGCAGAGTTGGTTCCGCGCGGGACATTTCCAGGCAGCGCTCGAGCACGCCGCGCTCGACGCGGATTCGATCGTCGAGCGCATCGTGGGGCGCTTGGAGGAGGGACGATGAGCAATCGAGTCGAGTTGGGGCAAACACTCCCAGACACTCGCGAGTCTCAGGCGTGGCACGCCAAGGCTCAGCGTCTGATCCCGGCGCAGTGTCAGACCCTGGCCAAGGGCCCGACGCAGTACGTGGATGGCGTCGCTCCGAAATACCTCGTTCACGGTCGGGGCTGTCGCGTTTGGGATGTCGACGGCAACGAGTTCATCGATCTGACCATGGGAGTTGGGCCGTTGGTGCTCGGCTACGGACACCCGGAGGTCGACCAGGCGGTCAGCGATCAGCTCAAGCAGGGCGTCGTATTTTCGCTGGTGCATCCCCTGGAGGTGGAGGTCGCCGAGCAATTGAACCGCCTCGTGCCCGGCGCGGAGTGCATCCGCTACTCCAAGACGGGCGCAGACGTCACGAGCGCTGCGGTGCGCTTGGCGCGAGCATACACCGGTCGAGAACGAGTGCTGTGCTCCGGGTACCACGGCTGGCACGACTGGTACATCGGTACCTCGAGTCGGGACCGTGGGGTGCCGCGCTCTCAGCGTCTCGAGGTTCAAACATTTCAACATGGAAATATTGAGCAGCTGGAGGCTCTGCTGGACGATCAGGTCGCCTGCGTGATCCTCGAGCCGGTGCTGTTCGACGCTCCGAACCCGGACTTCTT
The DNA here is from genome assembly GCA_020430865.1 of Myxococcales bacterium. Next base: position 454 of record JAGQIY010000987.1, on the reverse strand, counting down.
GCGCCGGGCGAAGCGGGCCACGGAGCGCGCGGGGGCCTTGCTCGTCTTCGACGAAATGTGGACGGGCTTTCGGGTAGCGCTCGGCGGGGCGCAGGCGCGCTACGACGTGACCGCGGACCTCGCCACGTTCTCCAAGGCTGTCGCCAACGGCCTGCCGCTCTCGGTGCTGACGGGCCGTCGCGACGTCATGCAGCTGCTCGAGGAAGAGGTGTTCTTCTTCACCACGTTTGGTGGCGAAGCGCTCAGCCTGGCGGCTGCAAAGGCGACGCTCAGCGAGCTCGAACGCCTCGACGTGCCCCAGGTACTTGCAGAGCGCGGGGCCTGGCTCGCAGACGAGTACAACCGCCTGGCGAGCAGCAAAGGCCTCGACTTCACCCGTGCGATGGGCCTGCCGGCGCGTACGCTCGTCAGTTTCCATGCGGAGCGAGTCGATCCGCTGCTTGCCAAGTCGTTT
>JAGQIY010000986.1 GCA_020430865.1 Myxococcales bacterium | reverse complement strand
TCGAAGTAGAAGAACAGCTGGTTGCCGGAGTCGGGCCCCCGCGGACTGGCATCCGTGGCGCAGTACCCAGCGTCCATTGGCTCTCCGCCGCTTCCGCCGCTCGACCCCGCGCTCCCGCCCTCGGCTCCGCTGCCGGAGCTGCCGCCGACGCCACCCCCAGAGCCACCGACCGCACCCTCGCCCCCGCTGCCGGCGCTCCCTCCACTCGACATGCCAGCTCCGCCGGAGCCTCCGGTCTCCACGACGAGCTGCTTGTCTTCTCCGAAGTCGAGCACGACGGAGCAGGCTGCTAGCACGACGCTGCAGACCACCAGCGCCAGGTTCCTCGAGCCATCGGACAGATGTCCACGTCGGCGCGAGCTGGATCCCGACCTGGGACTACGACCCCGTGAGGCGCGAAACATCCTGCAATTTAGCTATCACGAGGGCTCGGGAGCAGCAACGCGTCCGGCGGTGCTGGCCCGGTCCGCGCTTCCGTGGCACCAATCTCGCGCCTTGTCTCCCCTGGACCGCTCGCCGAGTCTCTCTTTTCGAGGCGTCCTCGCGTTTCCGAATGCTGCCGCTCGGGGGAGGCTGGTGTGAGCGACGCGGGGTTGGAGGCGACGGGCGCTCGGGCAACCGACGCGTTCCGCATCAACCTGTCGTGGCTGGTGCAGCTGCGCTGGTTCGCCATGTTCGGGCAAGCGGTGGTGATCACCGGGGTGACTTGGTTCATGGGCGTGAACCTCCCGCTGTTGCCCGTATCGGTGATCCTGTGCCTGGAGCTGACCAGCAACCTGGGTTACGTCGGCTGGCTGCGGCAGGAGCCCGAGGTTTCCGAGCGGATGCTGGTCGCCCTGGTCGCCTTCGATCTCTTGCTCTTCACCCTGCTGCTCTACTTCTGTGGGGGGCCTCAGAATCCTTTCTCGTTCCTGTATCTGATCCACATCGCCGTGGCCGCGCTGGTGGTGCGACCGAAGTGGACCTGGGGGCTCGTGCTGCTCGCGCTGTTCTGCTCGGGCGCGCTGTTCTTCGAGAACGTGCCATTGCGCATGGCAGGGGGGGAGGGGATCCCTTTCAAAGCCCATTTGTATGGCGTTTGGGTGGCCCTGGGCGTGGGCGCGACGTTCATCGTCTACTTCATGCAGCGTGTGAACGGGGCACTGCGCTCGCGCGAGGCAGAGCTCGCCGCGGCGGAGCAGCGCACGCGGCGGAGCGACCAGCTGGCCAGCTTGGCGACACTAGCGGCAGGGGCCGCTCATGAGCTCTCGACGCCGCTGTCGACGATCGCGGTGATCGTCAAGGAGCTGGACCGCGAGCTGGGGCAGGCGGGGGTGGACGATCGGTTGTTGGCGGACCTAAGACTCATCCGGGAACAGGTGGAGCGGTGCCGCGAGATCTTGATCCAGCTCTCCAGCGACTCCGGCACCACCCATGCCGAGAGCCAGAGTCAGCTCGAGCTGCCGCTACTCGTGAGGCGTGCCCTGGAGAATTTGCAGGAAACCGACCGCGTCGACGTCGTACTCAGCGACGAAGCCCAGGGCTACGCCGTGCGGGTCCCTGAACGCGCCCTGGTGCGGGCGCTGCGTGGCTTGATCAAGAACGCACTCGATGCTTCCTCCGGGCAAAAGCGGGTGCGCGTCGAGGTAGCCGTGCTCGGTAGCGGCTGGCGCTTCGAGGTCATCGACCGCGGCAGTGGCATGTCCGACGAGGTCCTGAGGCGCGCGGTCGAGCCATTTTTTACGACGAAAGAACCCGGTCGAGGCATGGGGCTCGGCCTATTCTTGACCCGGGCTGTGGTAGAAGGGTTGGGCGGACAACTCTTGATTCAGTCCCAGCAGGGCGAAGGCACTCGCGCGACGGTGGTGCTGCCCCACAGCGAGGACAACGGCTCGGCATCCCAGGCATCAGACGGCTGACGTAGAGCAACGGAGGCACGATGGACGGCGACCTACATCAAACTTCGATCCTCGTGGTCGACGACGAAGAGATCTTTCGCGACCGCCTGGTGATGGCGTTCAAGAATCGAGGGTTCTCGGTGAGGGGGGCGAGCAACTACGACGAAGCTCTGCGTCTCGCCCACGACGATCCGCCGGAGCTGGCGACGGTGGACCTGCGCATGCCCGGTCACTCGGGGCTCGAGCTGGTGCGGGAGCTGAAGAAGGTCGAGCCGAGCATGCGTGTCGTGGTGCTGACCGGCTACGGGAGCATCGCGACCGCGATCGATGCCGTGAAGCTTGGAGCGACGCACTACCTGCAGAAGCCGGCAGACGCCGACGAGATCCTCGCCGCCTTCCAGCGAGACGCCGAGGCGCCTCTCAGCGATCCCACCGAAGCGCCCAAGGCGCCCAGCCTCGCACGGGCCGAGTGGGAGCACATCAATCGCGTACTCAGCGACTGCGGGGGCAACATCTCCGAAGCCGCTCGCCGCCTGGGCATCCACCGTCGCTCACTACAGCGCAAGCTCCAGAAGTACCCGCCGCTGTCCTGAGACTCAAGCGTCGACGAGCACGCGAACCATCGAGAGCGTGTCCGACACGCCCTTGAGCTCTGCGCGAAACGGCTCGCCGGGGCGAGCGCCGCCCAGCCAGCCGTGTTGCAGCGCTTGCTGGGCGGTCTCCTCGGTCATCACGATCTCGCCGCCGCCTGCCTTGCCCTGTAACCGTGCGGCAATGTTCACGCTCTGACCGAAGTAGTCGAGGACGTTGTTGGCATTGACCGAGTAGCACGGCCCGGAGAACACGCCGACCTTCAGCTTGATGTTCGCGGCGTCGCCCTGGGTCGTGCGAAACCCTGGCATGGCGCGGTGCATCGCCACCGCGCAGCGCACGGCGGCGCCCTCGTCGACGAACGCCGCCATCACCGCGTCTCCGATGGTCTTGATCAGGCTGCCTTCGTGTTCGGTGATGGCGTGGCGCAGGACATCGAAGTGGTCGAGTACCACGCGAAACGCGCGGGCGTCGCCCAGCGCGGAGTACATCGCCGTGCTGTCGGTCAAGTCGGTGAACAACAACGCCACCCGGCCCACCTTGAGGCTGAGCCCGGGCCTCAGGAGCTGGGAGGCGAAGCGACGTCGAAACGCCTCCAGCGTGCTCACCACGTGGGCCGTCGCCGCTTGATCGCGATACACCAGGCTCTCGAGCTTGATGTGCGACTCGTGATCCGTGGGGAATTCGACCTGGATGCTGGCGAGCGGCGCGGCCTGGAGTTCCCGATCGTCGTCGAACTGCTCTCCCCGGAGTCGAAGCTGCAGCTCCTTCGGACCGCCGGGCTGGACGAGGAGCGAGCGCGTGCTCCCTCCGCGCACGAACAGCCGGTAGCGGCCTTCCCCTGGAGGAGCCTCGAGCGTGGCTGTGCCGTGGGGATGAAGAATCGCCTGGGAGAGGACGTGCGGTGTGCGCGCGGGGCCGCCGATGCAGTAGGGACCCACGTCGACCGAACGCACGCCGCTGGCGGGGCTGAAGGTCGCCTCGACGGCGCGATCCAGATCGAGATCGAAGGCAATGTCACAGAACTGGCAGTGGGCGGCGGTGTTCAGCTCCGTCAGGCTATCCAGGCGCTCGGCGCCGGTGCGGCAGCTGGGGCAAACGAGATCCCAGGACAGCTCCAGCAGACCTGCGTTCACGGCGCACAGACATACCTCCAGCAGCTCGCGCCGCTCCGTGCCCCAGCGGTCCGCGAGCTCGAAGGGGCGCAAGCGGTCCACCTCGGGATCCGGCGCGTTCTTGACCAGCTGGATCAGGCGCTCCGCCAGCTCCGCGTGGAGCTCCGACTCATGATAGCCCAGCTCGGGGTCCTGCATCTCCCTGCGCAAGGCGTCACAGGCCCGCGCCAGTGGGTCGGGCCCCAGGTTCGGCACGAAGCTGGTGAACTCCGCACGGTGGCCCGCCTGGAGCTCGGCGTCGATGGCGGCGAACTCCCGCATCACCTTGGCGACGCTGCGCTTGACCTGGATCGCCATCACTGGGCGGAGCAGCGCGGACTTGGGCACCACCCGCACGGTCAGTGAAAGCCGCGTTCCACCGGCTTCGAGTGGATCCAGGCGGAAGCGATTCTCGATCTCCCGGGTGAGCCCTTTGCGAACCACTCGGCGCACCTCGAAGCGCTTGTTCAGCTGCCACTCGAACGGGCGCTCCTCGTACTCCAGGGGGAAGCCGGCGGCCACGGTCTTGATCAGGTAGCGCGCCGCGCTCTGGTCGCTGTTCGGTTGGACCTCGAGGCGCCCGAGCCCGATCGCTCGGTTCATGCGCTCCGTATCCGTGATGATGGGCCACAGCCGATCCGCCGGGGACTTGCACTCGATGCTGCGCTCGACCTCGATGTCACTCATGTTTCGTCGCTGGTCCACTGGAACGCAGCGCGTCCCCCGGGAAGGCAGACGATAACCCTGTGCTAGACTCGTCTCAATGTCGGCCCCGATCGCGCTGCGAAATTGCTTCCCTGCTGGCTCCACGAATCGCCGCGCGCTCGAGCTCGCGCGCGCTCTGCGCGCCACGGCTGAGCGGCTATCGGCGGGTGCCGACTACCGCTGGAGCGACCTCGGGCGATGCAACTGTGGCCACCTGGCGCAGACCCTCACCCGACTCAGCGAGCAGGAGATCCGGGAGTTCGCTCTCCAGCGCCCAGGGATCTGGGCCGAGCAGATCGTCGAGTACTGTCCGACGAGCGGCTATCCGCTGGACGTGGTGATCGGGAGCATGCTGGAGGTCGGGGCGACCCTCGACGATATCCGTCACCTCGAGCGTCTGTCTTCTCCCAGGGTTCTGAAGCGCATCCCGGTGTCCGAGCGCTTGCAGCTCTCGTATCGCGACCGCCATCACGTGGCACGCTACATGATTGCTTGGGCGGAGCTACTCGAGGAGCAAAGCGGAGCGGGGGAGGGGAGCGTCTCGGCTCGCCCCTCACCCCAAGAAGACCTCGGGGAAACGCCCTGTTGCCCCCGGGAACACGCGGCGCCCGAGCCTGGGGGCGCTGGTTACCCCCAGGCAGCGGAGTAGCCGTGCT
>JAGQIY010000102.1 GCA_020430865.1 Myxococcales bacterium | reverse complement strand
TGGTGGCCGCAGGCTGGTTCAGGTCGGGAGCCGGAATGGCTCCGCCATCTGGAAGGTCGAACGTGTCTCCTAACCCGACCTGGCTCAGCCTGCCCAAAGCCGCCCAGCACCTGGACCTCTCCCCAGCCGCCTTGCGCCGTCGCCTTGAGCGCTGCACCAAGGTGGGGAAAGACGGCGCCGTCGAGGCGAAGGTGAGCGGCGTGCAGGCGCGCAAATTCGGCAATCGGTGGCGCGTTCTTTTTAGCCCCGAGTGGCTCATCCCGAGCTGAGCCGGAGGTCCAACGTCGTGCTACCTTCGGCGGGTCACGTAGCCCTGCGGGGTGACCGGGAGCACCGGTCATGAGTTTAATCCGCAAGGAAATCAGGCGCGGCGTCGCGCGCTGGATCATTGACATTCGATACCGAGGGAAAGACGGCAAGCGTCGGCGCTTCCGTCGTGACGCGCAGGTTCAGTCGCGTGGCGCGGCGGAGGCGGAGGCCCGGCGCCTGCTCACCCAGCTCGCTGAGACGGGCAGCCTCGAGGTCAGCTCGAACGAGCGCGAGTCCGAGGCGCCCATCACGGTGGACGAAGCAATTCAGCACTTCCTCCTGGTGGAGATGCCCAAGAAGAAGCCGAGCACTCAGCGCGGCTACCTGGCGATCCTCGACAGCGAGATCAGGCCGCGCTTCGCAGAACGCCCCATCGGCGACCTCAACAAGGACCTGTTCCTGCGCCTCGACACCGAGCTCGCAGAGTCGGGTCTCTCCGCCTCCAGTCGGCGGAACATCCTGGTCGTCTTGCGGCGAGTGCTCGGCTCTGTCGTCGACGCAGGCTGGCTGGAGCACCTGCCGCCGCTACCGCGCTTGCCGCGGGTTGGTCGCAAGGTAGCTCGCGCCATGACCTGGGAAGAGTCCGTCGCCATCCTCGAGCACGGCACGGACGCCTTCAGGCTTGGTGCTTTGCTCGCTCGAGACGCCGGTCTCCGCGCCTCCGAGGTGCGTGGCCTACGCTGGACCGACGTCGACCTCAACGCGCGCACGCTGACCGTCAGGCGCGCCATATGCCAGGGCGTGGAAGCTGCTCCCAAGTCTGGCCACGAGCGAGTCATCCCGCTCACCGGCGAGCTCTTCGAGGCGCTGGTCGAAGCACCCAAGAACAAGCACCAGCCCTGGGGCCCGGTCGCACCGTGCAGCCACGGCACCATCTGGAAAGAGTCCGGGCTCCGCGCAGCGTTCCAGGCGGCGTGCGCTCGAGCTGGCATCACTGGCTGGCGCTTCCACGACCTCAGGCACTTCTTCGTCACCGACCTGTTCCGCAACGGCGCTTCCGCGCCCGTGGTGCAGAAGCTCGCAGGACACGAAGTGCTGACCACCACGCAACGCTACGCCCACGCCAACGACGACGAGTGCCGAGCGGCGATTGCGGCGGTAACCAACAAGCGCCGAAACACTCCAGCGCGTTGAAGTGGGCAACGAGGGGGCAACAGCCGAGATCGTGGTCGCGGTCCTCGCTTCAGCCCGATCCGAAAACCCCAATGATTACTTTGCGGAGGAGGAGAGATTCGAACTCCCGGTAGCTTTCACTACGGCGGTTTTCAAAACCGCTGCCTTCGACCACTCGGCCACTCCTCCGGTCTCGACGGATCGAGGTTCGGTGGTGTGTACCAGGGCCGTGCTTCAGTCAAGGTTTGGGCTGGAAGAGGCTGGAAAGCGCAGGAATTCTACCCTCGACGCTGGGGCTGCGGGGTGTGGTGGCTCGGCCGAGGCTACGACGCATGCGAGCTGAACGGTAGCTCGGGGGGCACCTGGTGGTCCTCACCCCCGAATGGGAGGAAGGCGATGGCGGCTCGCTTCCGTGAGGATTAGGGGACGGGGCTTGCTCTTCTTGGTGCTCGCGGCTAGGCTGCTCCTCGGCGTGAGAACCACGCTGCCCTATGACCGCCTGAAGCCCACTCAGTCTCTTTTTACCGTGTGGTTTTTCTCCTGCTCGAGCGGGGGAGGATGTTTCGGAGGTCGTATGCCTGCGTTTTGGTTCTCGTTGTTGAACGCGCTGATCCTGCCGTTCTGGCTGTTGCTCATCGTCGCGCCGCGCTGGCGCTTCACTCAGCGCATCGTGCATGGCGCTGGGGTGTTCCTGGTGCTCGGCGTGGTCTACGCCGTGTGCCTGTTCAAGAATGGGCTCGTGCCGCTCACGGATCTGGAGAGCGGCATGCGGGCGTTTCAGGAGCCCTGGCTGTTCCTCGCGGGGTGGACTCACTACCTGAGCTTCGATTTGATGGTCGGGGCGTGGGTGAGTCGCGATGCCCTGCGCCATGGGGTCAGCCATTGGTTCGTCGTCCCGAGCTTGCTCCTGGTGTTGAACCTGGGGCCGCTGGGATTGCTCGTGTACCTGGCGATTCGCCTCGCGCTGAAGAAGCGCTGGTCGCTGGCTGAAGTCTGAGGCGCGGATTGTGCTTGGATAGTCCCCATCGTCGGCGCATCGTTGCCGGCGATGGGACGCACGCGCTGGGCGAAGGTGGCAGGTGTGGGATTCGCCGCGGCGATGGCGCTCGGGTGTTCGCCGCGCGCCAAGCCGATCAAGGAAGTGCCCGATTTGCTGCCCGACGCCGCGCCGCCGCCTGCAGCTCCGAGCGCGACGACAGCGCCCGTCGAAGAGCCGCCGGAGGTCGCCGAGATCGAGCGCGCCGCGAAGGCGCTCGAGAATTGCCGCCCGGAACCGGTGGGGGACTACGAGAACTGCACCGAGTGGGCCGAGTGGCACCGCCGGGAGACCGCCTGGTTCGAGGACAAGGACCGCGATGAGCTCGTGATCGGGCTGCTCGGCTCCGAGCACGCCGCCGTGCGCTATGCCGCAGCGGAGGCGCTGAGCCTGTGCAAGCGATTTCAGACTGACAAGGCGCTGGCGACCAAGCTGATGACCGCCCTCGAGAAGGAGAAGGATCCACAAGTCGGGCCGTCCCTGGTGCGCGCGATCCAGGTCCTCGACTACGAGAGCGTCGGCTTGCTGAAGCGCGCTCACGCCGTCGTCAAGGCGCACCCCAACAAGGAGCTGCGCCTCGCGCTGATCCGTGAAGCGGGGCTCATCCCGGGCACTGCGCCGATCCTGCTCGAGCTGTTCGACGGGGCAGACGAGGAGCTGAAGCGCGCCATCGTCCAGGGTGTCTTCCTCGGGGAAGAGAAGAGCGCCTGTGCGGTGTACGAGAAGGCGCTGAAGAGCGGCGACGACCGAATGAGCGACATGACCGTGGCGGCGATCGCGACCACGAATCGCTGCCAGGATCTGCTCGCGCCGGTGATCGGCTGGCTCGGCAAGCTGAAAGAGCCGCCGACGGACTCCAACATTGGGGAGAACATCGGCAACCTGTGCGCCTGGCCGGGCAACCCGCGTCAACACGCGCAGCTCCTGGCGCAGGCCAAGCGCCTGGCGATGAAGGGGCGCACGGAGATCCGTAGCGGCGCGCTCAAGTCGGTGATGCGCTGCGACGCGAAGCTCGGTCCTGGATTCGTGCGCGCCTTCACCAAAGACAAGGACCCGAAGGTCGCTGACGCCGCGCGGCAATTATTGGCAGAGCCGCCAGGCCAAGCACATATGGATGTACTCTGATGCACTCGCGAAGCTTGTTAGCAGCCCTATTCCCGCTCGTCGTCGCGTGTGGGGGCCAGTCCCCAGCTCAATCCCCACCGCCCACAACGGCTAAGCAGCCCGCAACAGCGACCCCGGAGGCGCCAGGCGAACCCGTGAACCTAGAAGATCCAAGGCTCGTTCAGCTGCGGGCCCTTGCCGACGAGCTCGCGCTCTGCACGGAGCCGAGCGACTCTCGGGAGTCCTGCCCTCGCTGGGAGGAGTTTCTGGCGTTCGACTGGGACGCTCCGGATGCTCCAGTCTTGTACCTCTTCGCCTTGGTCCGCTCGCCGAATCCAGTTCAACGCCAGATCGCGGCTTATGCCGTGACTCAAGCCAAGGCGCTGAAGCGGTACCCAGAGCTCGCGACCATGG
>JAGQIY010000985.1 GCA_020430865.1 Myxococcales bacterium | reverse complement strand
GGCGGTGAACAGCGCCTCGCGGACCTGATCGTAGGCCTTCTCGATGGGGTCTTCGCTTGCGTCCCTCCGCAGGCGGATCCACTCCAGCAGCTGTTGCGGATCGCCGGCCATGCGCGCCGTCAGCTCGGCGAGCCGGAAGGCAAAGGGGAGGCTTGGGTCCGCGTCCCGCGCCCGCTCCAGCAAGCCCAGGGTCTCCTCGGGGGCTTCGGCCTGCGACCGCATCGCCGCTTCCGTGAGGAGAAGGGCGCGCCTCGCGTCGTTCTCGCTAGCCTCGGCGCCTTGCTCCAGGAGTGCCGCCGCTCGTCGCGCGCTGCTCGACTCGACCTGCGCGCGTAGCGGCGCTTCGAACGCCGGAGCCTTGCCGTGGGCGCGTTGGTAGGCGGCGAGCGCCGCCGAGGCGCCTCCGGTGAGTTCATGCGCGAGTGCTGCCACCAGCTGTCGACTCGCGTCGGCGTCCGGAGTCGCGAGGGCACCAAGGGTGTCGGCCGCATCGGCGTAGGCTCGATTCGCGATCGAGTGCTCGATCCGGAGCAGTCGAGTGAGCGCCGCATGCTCGGGCGACTGCTCGCCCTCGTCGTCGGGGGTCGAGAGCGCTCCGGTCAGCGCTTCTGTCGAAGCGAACGCGCGCCCGAGCAGGTGCGGGCCGCGCGTCGCAGGCTCACCGACGCTGGCCGCCGAGAGCCCAGCGAGGTCGTCCTGGAGCGCGTGAGCCGCGGCAGCGAGGGTCTTTCCGCCGATCTGGGACGCGAGGTCAGCGAGCTGCTCGGCTGGTACGTCGCTGCCGCTCAGCAGCGCCATGGCGACCTGGTCGGCCTGGCTGAACGCATCGCCGGAGGCCGCGAGCGCCCGTTGCATGCCTTCCGCATTCGACGCCTCGAGAGAGCGCGCGGCCAGCGCATGGAGCAGGTAGCTCGGAGGACTCCCAGCGTCAGCGCCGCGCTCGGCGAGCAGGGCAGACAGGAGATCGATGGCTTGGCCGCGCGTTTCCGGACCTGGAGCGAGCAGGGCGGAGGCGGTCCAGCGAACCGCGGCGCGCAGTTCAGGCACCCGGGTGAGGTGACTGAGTGCCTGCCCCGCGGCCTTCCCGTCGCCCGTCGTCAACGCGCGCCGCGCTGCGGCCAGGTGCGCTTCGAGGGGTGAACCCACCTCGGAGAGCGCGTCGCGCCGCGCGCTCAGGCTGGCTTGGGCCGCGCGCAACGGCGCCAGCTCCGGCGCGTCGGGCAACTTGGCCTTCGGCGCTCCGCTGCCTGCGGAGAGCTCCTTCGCCAGCTTGAAGAGGTGGGGGCGAGGATCCGTCGGCGCCAAGCGCTGCGCCGCGTCCAGCTTCTTGCTGGCGGTATCGCCGTCCTCGAGCACTATCCGGTGAATTTCTGCGCAGAAATAGGCTGAGTGGGCGCGGCTCTCCGGTGTGGGGCTGGTCAGCGTCTCTTGATCGAGCGCGACGGCGACCTGACTCCACTCCTCGGTCGCCTGCGTCAGCCAGCGCTGCTGGCGCTGGGCGAGGGGGTGCTTCTGGCCCTTCGTTGCGGCTTGTGCCGCCTTTCTGGCGCGTTCTTGGTCGCCCGCCATGGCCCAGAGCTCACTCGCCACGACCAGACATCGCGTGCGCGCAGCGCTGTCCACCGCGGCTTCCGCTTCCTCCTCGAACCACTCCGCCTTGGCTATCCAGGCGTCGAGCATCCCGCTCAGCGCGAGATGATGGGCAGCTTCCTGCTCGTCCTCCCAGAGCTCTCCAGTGCCGACTTCCTCGCCGTCGAACTGAGCGTCACCGTAGCCTCCGTCGTAGTCATCCGCGGGGATACTCTCGAACTCCCCTGCAAGCGACTGCTCGTCCTCTGGGTCTACGGTGCCCCCATTGATCGCCTGGAATGGGGCGTTCACTTCAGACTCACCCCAGTCCTCCGATTCGGTCCAGATCTCCGCCTGGGAGGGGCGACCAGCGTCGAGGCCGTCGAGCAGTGCATCTGCCTCGGCATCGTCGACGGCCTCGACTGCAGGCAAGCTGCTCTGGCTCCTCGCGAACTCCATCGCGCTCGCGACGTCTTCACTGAAGTACTCGGAAGCCTCCTCCGAGCCGTCAGGCACCGGCGTGGGCGTATCGAGGGAGGCCGTTGCCCTCGGCGCGTCGGGGCTGAAGGCCGGGGGAAATGGTTCGCGGGGCGGTGGGCCTGCAGGATTCACCGCGGGAGGCTGCCGCGTCGCCTCATCACTCGGGCGTGGGAGCACTGGCCGAGGTGGACCTTGCTTGGTCGTCCTCGAGCCGGGCAACGGCGGCTTGCTGCGTGGTCGTGCGACGACTCCGGGAGGAATCGAGGCGGGCGCTCTGGTCTGGCTCTCGAGCGGGTTGGTGAAGGTCTTCGTCTCGTCATCCGCAGGGAACAGCCGGTGAGCCGGTTCGTGGAGCTTCGGGCCCGGCGTCGACTCAGGGGTGCCACTCTCCGGGTCGCCCGGCGTCCCCAGCGGGGACCACTCTCCCGAGCCTCGGAACGCGCGATCCTCCACGTCCGGAGCGCTCTCGCGCTCCTTCGCCAGGGACTTCGGGGCCTGAGGGGAGGTCGAGCGCGGCCCCACGTTGCGAGGCGGGAGCGTCGCGAAGTGTCGCTTGCTCAGGAACGGCGAGCCTGGACGCTGCGAAGTTGCTGGCGGTTCCTCCGACAGTCGCTTCAGGGCGTTCGCCGTCTCGCCCTGATCGGGGAGCGTCTGCTGCGGATCGCGTGCGGGCGGTGTCGAGCTCGGTTTGCGTCCAGGAATCGGCAAGGGGGTCGATGCGGGGTCGTCTGCGAGCAGGCTGTCGAGCAACGCATCGGGTTCGAAGTCCAGGTCACCGAGCTCCGCGCCAATGTCTCCCGCGCGACCGCTACGTCCCGCCATCGGACTGCGGCTGGGCTTCTTGTCGTCGTCCTGGTCGCTCATCGAACACCCATGCCCAGGCGGGCGCGAAGGTCTAGGTAGGCCGGAGAGAGCACGAAGCCGAGGAGGTTGTGTAGCCGCCTCTGCCCCAGCTGAGTTTGTGGCGGCACTCCGCGAGCGCCGTTCTCAATCAGGGTGGATACCTGCGACACGTCTCCAGCCGCGATCGCTGCCATGCGATCCAGCGTGCCGCTCGCGGCCTCCACCCAGCTTGCCGGGTCTTGACCCGACTGGGCGAAGGCGGCCGCGAGACTCGGTAGCACCTTGCGCAGTCTGCGAGGCATTGCCTTCCCGAGCTGTCGCTCGAACTCGCCGAGCATCGCGTAGGCCGGCGACTGAACCTGGACGCCTCCGACACGACAAGCGGCGACGACCAACGCGGCGATGTCGGACGGGTCGCGGTGCCTGAGCAGGGTCGAACCTCGCCGCAGCGCGAAGATCTCGCGAGCCGCCAGCGCGCGGCGCGCTGGGTCGAAGGGTGCGCTGACCTGGTTACCAAGCACGATTGCAGGGCGCTCGCCCGGAACCGCGAAGATTCCCTGGGGATCCGGGCCGCCCACGTAGAGGTCGAAGTCTCCGATGCCGAGGGCGCCGGTCCAGGCGGCCAACTCGTTGCGCTGCGGTAGGCCAGCGCGCGGATCGACGCGATCTCGCTTGCCGACACCGAAGGCGGCCAGGCTCGGGCCGATGGCGTCCACGAACACGGGGGCCAAGGTGGCCATCAGATCGACGATGGGCCCGCGATCGTTGGGGTCGAAGAGCTCGGGGAAGGCCTCGGGTTCGATGGCCATCTGCGGGGTGCGTGCCACTCGCTGATCGAGGCTGTTCAACTCCGCGTCAAGCTCTGGAGTGCCTGCGCCGAGGGACGTCAGCGCTCCCAGCGCCGCCTGTC
>JAGQIY010000984.1 GCA_020430865.1 Myxococcales bacterium | reverse complement strand
TCAAAGGGGCGACGTAGGGCATGTCCGTCATGGTCTGGTGGGTGAGGAAGAACCAGTACGGCATCGTGATCAGGATCACGGCGCCCAAGAAGGCCGCGCGCCGCCCCACCGCCAAGACCATTCCTCGGTACAGCGCATAGGTGCCGCCGAGCGACATCAGGAAGACCGGGAAGCGCGCAGCCCACTCTGGCTGAGGGAAGCGACCGCCCGCTATCCCGGCCAGCATCTGATCCGGCTGATACTGCACACCGAAGGTGGCAAACGACAGCCCCTGCATCCAGAAGTCGAGGATCGGCTTCGACCAGAACCAGCCGTCCTGGGCCCACCAGAGGGAGATCCAGTCGTCCTTGGCGAGCATCTCCCGGGTCACCTCGCCATAGTGCGTCTCCCACGGGTCGGTGAGCGAGAACGAACCAAGCATCGGCAGGTAGATCAGCGTGGTGACGACGATGAGCCAGAAGCCGTGGCGCTGGAGCAAGCCACGGTTCTGCCCCCGCTCGTCCAGCTTCCAGATCCCCACCCCACGGCCGAGGCGGAAGACGCAGACCACCAGCCAGAGAAAGGCAGCGGTGATGCTGGTACCAGCGATCGCTATCTGTTGCCGTGGGGAATTAGCGCTGAGCATCAGCGCGCCGGATACGGCGAGCTTCAGCAGCGCTGCAAGCACCACGCTCGAGGCTGCCAGTTCGATGAACCGGGACGCGAGCTCGGAAGCGGTCGTCCGATGGGCCAGTGGAGTGTCGCGCTGATCCCAGCCCTCGAAGAGATCGAGCACACCGCAGCTGGCGATCAGCGCGAACAGCGCGCCAACGGGCACGCCCCAGGTGCCCCAGTGGCGATTGGCGGCCATCAAGGTGACGCAACCGAGGGCGCCGACCAGGATCAGGGTGGGTCCGCGCCACAGCGGGGAGGAACGCGGCGCCCTCGGCGCTGCTTGCTCCACCGGCGCCCGAGGATGCTCCTCCCGCTCGGTTTCCTCCCGCTTGGCGACCGGGTCCGCGGACGCCTCGGCGGAGTCGACTGGCTCTGCTCCCGTCGGCTCGCTGGCGTTGTCTCGCTCCGCGTGATCCATCACTCGCTCGTGTCCCGCTCACGGCGCAGGGCGGGAAAGTCCTCGTAAGCTGGCGCCAAAGTGGCGAGTGTCGTACCAGCAAACGGGGCGCTGACCAAGTGCGGCGGTGCGCCAGCGGAACCCGAGGGGGTGGGGGCCAATGCCTCGAGAAGACGCCGGATCTGGGCGCCCAGGTGGGCGGACTCGGACCCCGACGCGCGCGCCGCGAGGTGGTCAGTGCTCGCGGCGCGAGCTCGGCCGTCGGGGGGTCAGAGGCGAGCCTCGGAGGTGCCCAGCTCGACGGGACGGCGCACACCTCCGAGCGCTCTGAGGGTGGGATCGTAACTCTGCCAGTCCTCGGGTTCGGAGCCAGGATACGCGGGGACGGCGTAGCGCCTGGTGCGTACCCGCTCGAGGCTCGTCGCTCCGGAGCTCACCACCGGGAGATGCTTGAAGGAGAGCGCGGTGTAGAAGATCCGATAGTGGAAGAAGTTCTTCTGGACGATCAGATCTGCTTTCCTTGGGGAAAGTCCAAGCTCTGTCCAGAAGCGAGGGCGGATCGGCAGCGGCGCGCGCTCGGAGATCACGACGTGGAAGCAATCGTCGGGGGTCTTGGCGGAGCGGTGGGGTACATCCAGGCGGACTTGGCGACCGAAGTCCGACTCCTGTCGCCCTGCGACGCGCGCGGACAGGCGCACCTCGGGCTGATCGTAGCCCGGAGTCCCCCTGACCACGACCTCCAGCACCGAGTTCAGCGCCACGTCCCAGAGCTCGCTCACCAGATCCGGATCGTGCACCGGGACGAACGCCTTGAGACCACGGTCGTGTCGCGCGAGCGCCTGGACGATGTGTGTGTTTCCGCCCGGCGCTCCGGCGCCCACGATGTCGTCGACGTCCACGAGCGTGATCGGTCCCGCGTGGCGTGCGGGGCTCTTGACCACCGCGTCCAGGGCCTGCTCCACGTCGAGCAGCGGCGGCAACTGCACCTTCCGCTGCTCCCAGGCACGCTCTGCCAGGTCGTCTGCCAGGCGCTCGGCGAGCGAGGCATCGCCGTTGGTCGTGATGTGGACCGCCCAGCCGAGGTTCTCCGCGCTGGTGTAGGGATGCACCATGAACAGGCTCGCGCTGAGCACCCGGGGGTCGGCCTCGAGCTTGCGCATGTAGCGGAACACTCCGCGCATGGGGGCGAGGAAGTCGATGGACGTTCCTCCTCCGAGCACCATCGGCAACTTGCGCCAGGCATGAACTGGTCGCGTCTGGCCGCGGAGGTAGCGGACGAGTCGATTCCCGGCCCGGAACCCCGTCGGGGCGAGATCCCAGTGCGGATTGGTGCGGTAGGCGATGAGCACGTCGACCGGCTCGATCAGCTCCGCCGCGAGGTTTGCGTGCAGATCGAAGCTGACGGCGATCCCTGCGTCGGGACCGAGCAGCTCACGCACGCGGCGAATGATCAGACCTTCGGGGGACTCGTCGAGCCCCTGCACCTCCATCGAGCCGTGCAGAGCCAAGTACACCCCATCCAGCTGGCCAGCCTGCTGGAGGCGTCCGAGAAGTTCTTGAAGCAACCACTCGAAGCACTCCGCCGTCACAGGGCCACCTGGCACCGCGAGCGAAGAGCTGAGCGGCACCGTCTCCACGTCGGCGGCGAGCTTCGCGGCGTGCACGAAGCCGCTCAGCTCGGCGTGGGGCATGTAGCCCTTGAGCTCCTCCCCCTCGAGGCTCGCGGCTTTCGCCAGCTCACCATCGACCAGGTGATGCATGCGGCGGAAGTCGTCGGGGTGCGTCGGCACCGGAGAGAAGGCATTGGCCTCGTGGAAGATCCGACCGTAGGCGATGCGGAGCGGCTTGCCGCCGCGCCCCAGCTCACCCGCAGACTCCCGCTTGGCCAGCCAGTCAGCGCCGCGACTCAACAGCCGCTGTTTCAGCCCGGATGTCAGCCGCGCCCTCACGAGAAGAGCTCCCCGATGAACAACACCAGCAGCGCTTCTCGGGTCTTCGGGGACGCCGCGTTGAGCAGGCGGTGGATCATCGCGGCGCGGCCAGGCAGCTGTCCGTCGGTAATCCCAAGCTGCTGCATCAGCATGCCAGCGTCGAGGTCGCCGGCGCCCTGGGAGCTCGCCGCTGCCTCCAGCATCTGCACCACCTGCGCGGGTGGATCGACCGGAGCCGGTAAGTCGACCAGACACCGCTTCAGATCCTCGAGGAAAGGCTTCACGCGGGCTGCGTTGCCCGGGTCGAGCGTGAGGTGGATGTGCGCCGGTGAGCGCCCGTAGGCGTAGGTTGGCTGTACGTGCCAGCCGCACTCCGTCAGGCGATCCGCTAGCTCGAACAGGTCGCCCTCGGTCGTCTTGAACGCGAACAGGTTCGCGTCGGGGCGTGTCAGGAGCTCCAGGCCTGGCAACGCCTCGATCGCCTCGACCAGCTCCTGAGTCGCGGACCACATCGCGGCCACGCGCTCGCGATAGCCTTCCCGGCCGAGGTGATGCAGCAGCGCGTACGCCGCGCCCATCGCCGCCACCGACTTCGAGCCAAGCGTCGTCGAGTTCACGATGGAGTAGCCGCTCCAGGTCGCACACGCGTAGTACTGTGCGTCCCGCAAGGCGCGCGTCCGCTGCAGCACGATGGAGATCCCCTTGGGCGCGAAGCCGTACTTGTGGAGATCCATCGAGATGCTGGTGACTCCCGGGAGCGAGAAATCGAAGGCAGGCAGCTGCTCGCCATTGTCGACCATGAATGGGAGCACGCAGCCTCCCACGCAAGCATCGACATGCATCAGCACGCCGTGCTCCCGGGCGAGCTCCGAGAGCTCGGGGATCGGGTCGACCACGCCGTGGGCGTAGCTGGGCGCCGAGCCGACGATCAAGATCACGTCGTCGCTCATCTTGCTCTTCGCGTCAGCGACATCCGCGCGGAACGTTCTGGGGTCCACGTCGACGACCACGACCTCGACGCCGAAGTAGTGGGCCGCCTTGTGGAAGCAGGCGTGCGCCGTCTCTGGCAGCAGCATCTTCGGTGAGGTGATCTCAGGCTTCGTCTTGCGCGCGTAGTCCCGCGCCGCCTTCACGGCGAGCAGCACGCTCTCGGTGCCTCCCGCCGTGGCCGTGCCGACGGCTCCCTCCGGGGCATGCATCAGCTCGAGGGAGGCAGCCACCACGGCGTTCTCGATCTTGCGCGCCGACGGATACACCGTCGGGTCGAGGCCGTTGATGCTCATGCAAGCAGCGAACGCCTCACGCGCCAGCTCGCGTAGAGGCTCACCGGCGTCGTAGACGAACGCGAACGCGCTACCGTCGCTCTTCAGGTCCCGAGAGCGCTGATCCGCCAGCGCAGCCAGGACTTCATCGCGGCTCTGGCCGCGCTCGGGAAAATTCGACTGACTCATGATTCCTCCCACTCTCTCAGCTTGAGCGGCTTCAACACCCGCTCCCAAAGCAGTTCGTGCACCGGCTCGAGCTCGAGACCGGTCATCACCCTTTGCACCATCAGGCCGTCGATGACGGCGCGAACCAGAGCGACCAGCGCCTCTGCATCGCAGTCCGCCACCACTCCTCGACGCATACCCTCACGGAGCCGCTCGGCGGTCGCGACGCGCTGCGCCTCGAATACGCGGTTGCCGACCTCCATGATCTGACTCATCCGCGCGCTGCCCGTCGTGGCGATCGCCTGCGACAGGAAGACGATCCGCTGTTCGTTGCCGTGGTGAAACGCGTGAACGGCTCGAACCTGAGCGAACAGGCGGTCGATCGGGTGCTCATGACACCCGACGTGCTGCATGACGAAGGTCATCTGCTCGCTGAGCAAATCTTCGAGCGCCGTCTCGGCAATATCCGCGCGGTTAGGGAAGTGATAGAGCAGCGTGGGACGCTTGATCTCGAGCACCTCCGCCAGGCGACTGGTGGAGACGTCCATGCCCTCACGCTGCAGCACCTTCACGGCGCGCCGTGCGAGCTCTCGGCGTTTCTCGGGTTCCGGGGGACGGGGCATTAGCTGACGAATCGTCAATTAACATTTGTTGACGGATTGTCAGGAAAAATCGACCGGGCGGGGGTGGATTCTCGGAACCACGCCTGGTGGGCGGCTCCCGGCGCCGTGTAACTGGCTGAAACGAATGAGATTAGCTGGTTGGTTCGAGCAGCGACGGGCCGCGACGGGCGGCGCCTCAGAACTTGACCGGCAACTTGAGGGCGCACGCCTGCGCGGCTGAACACGTGGAGCCGGCGTCATCCATGCAGCTGACGAAGTCCTGGAGGTCCGCATCGGGCAGCGACGACGCCAGCAGCTGACAGCCCGCAGGACAGCCCGAGGAGTAGTCCTCGTTGCAGCCTGTCAACGCCTGCGCCGCGTGACCGTAGCGGTCCTTCACCGGGTCGCAGCTCGCGCTGCCTTCGCACGGCATCTGCGCCGTGCACTTGGCGGTGCACGTGACGCCAGCGCAGCGGCCGTCGTCTCCACAGCCCTCGCCGCCCTGCACGCACCACTGGGTCTCGCACCCCGCGTCCTCGTCGATGGCTCCGTCGCAGTCGTCGTCGCGACCGTTGCAGCGCTCCTCGCTCTCGCACACGCCACAGGTGCTCGGCTGGGGTACGCAGAAGTCGCCGACTTCGTCGGTTCCCTGCGGACACGAACCGCTGCCCGCTTCGGCCACGCAGACCTGCTTGCCCAGCGCGGGCAGAGCCTGACAGCGGTAACCCTCGGCGCAGTTGGCATCCGTGCGGCACTCTGCGCACTGCTCTCCGGCGCAGTCCTCGCCGCAGGCATCGCTCGGCGCCTGGCAGTCAGCCGGGTCCGTGCAGCCCGTCGCCATGCGCACCGCGACGTAGGCGTTGACGAGTCCCCAGCCATAGAAGGGCGAGAAGCCGTCCTGCCACTGTCCCCAAACCGGGTCGATCTTGGAGGCCGAGGCGCGCAGGATGTCGCGCACCTCAGCCGCGGTCAGCTCCGGGTTTGCGCTGAGCACCAGGCCAGCTACCCCCGAGGCGAAGGGGCAGGCGGAGGAGGTGCCGCCGAAGGCGTTCGTGTAGCGATCCGGTGCGGCCGTGGTGGTGATGCCGTTCAGCCCACCGTTGGACGGCGCGGCGATGTCCACCGCGGGTCCGTAGTTGCTGTAGTACGCCTTGAGCCCCTGATCGTCGACCGCCGTGACGCCCAGCACCGTGTCGTAGGCGCCGTAGTCGTTCATGATCTCGTTGGAGTTCCCTGCGGCAAAGAGGATCACCGTCCCCTTTCCGTCTCGGCCCTCCGTCTCCGCGTAGTCGAAGGCGGCCTTCACGAGCTGCGGGACGACCGAGAGCCCGAACTTCGTCACCTGAAACCTCGGATCTCCCCCGGAGGCGCCCCAGCTGTTGTTGATCACCCACGCGCCGGCATCCACCAGCTCCGAGAAGCCGTCAGCGATGTCCTTGTCGGTCACCGCATTGGACGAACCGAACTCTCCGAACCAATGCGGCAACACGCGGCACCCCGGACAGACCCCCGCACCACCGTAGCCGTTGTCGCCGTTCGCGGCCGCGACTCCCGCCACGGAGGTGCCGTGTCCGGCGAACGCACCCACGGCGAGCCGCGACTCCCAGTCGTCCGGGAAGTTGAGCGGCGCCAGGGTGTCGAAGGCCAGGTCCTTGTGGTTCACGGCGACCCCGTCGTCGTTCACCCCGATGATCACGTCCCCGCGTCCGAAGCCCAGGTCCCAGGCTTCGGCGACTCGAGAGTCCACGCCACGCACGCTGTCTCTGTCACCACGGTTCTCGAGGTGCCACTGCCGTGAGAACAACGGGTCGAGCGGGTGGTAGGTCTCGGTGTGGCGGCGCACCATGTCCACCTCGACCTGAACCCCCGAGAGCCTCGCGAGGGCAGCGCGGGCGTCCAACGCGGCCCAGGCATCTTTTCCTTGCAGATAATACAGGTTGCGGCCATACCTGAGCTTCTGGGGAGCCGCGAAGCCGAAGCCAGCAGCGACGCGTGTCACCTCGCCGAGCCGTGTCGCGTCGCTGAGCCTGACCGACAGCCCAGCGGTACCTCCGGCGAGGCGCCCCGCAGCGTCCACGAAGGTGGGCAGCGCCTCCAGCCCCCGGCGCTCCAGCTGCGCTCGAGTGAGCGGGAACGGCAGCTGGTAGGCGGAGTACCGACCTCGGAAGAGGGGCTTGGCGCCTGGCAGCAGCGCGCTGGGGCCCGACTGCGCGTCCAGTTGCTTCACGACCACGCTGTCCGTCGAGAACGTATATCCGGGAGGAGCCACAGCCCCGGTCGGGGGTGAGGGTGCGTTCGAGCTCCCGAACAAGCAGCCGCAGAGCTGGTTGCAGGCATTGATCGGCTCGGGAACCGACAGGTACCCACCGCAGTTCTTGACGTCGCTGCAGCTATCCTGGCTCGTGCAACAGCGGAAGTTGCCCGAGATGTCGCCCCACGCCGGCCCTCCCCTTGCGCTGCCGCAGAGCGCGACGCAGCGTTCGCGATCCATCGGATACTCGGAGTCCCCGCCGCCGCACTCGTCGAGGCGCGCGCAGGCTGTCTCGCAGGAGTCATCACATTCCTCAGGGAAACCAGAAGGGTCTGCTCTGCCGACCCGAGGCGCGCCCG
>JAGQIY010000983.1 GCA_020430865.1 Myxococcales bacterium | reverse complement strand
GGACGAACGGAAGCTTCGCCTGTGTATAGTCGAGGTCGAGAGCCAGCTCCACTCACGGCTCGCCCCTCGGGCTCAGGGCTTGCGCTCCGCTCGGCAACCGTCCTTGCTGTTCGCACACAGCTCGAGATAGCGCTGCAGCAACGCCGCTGCGGTGTTCGCGTCGCGGGAGACACCGATCCCGTGCTCGTAGAGACTCGACAGCTGCCGACAGGCCTGCGCCTCGCGGCGCTGGCAGCCCTCGGCGTAGAGCACCAGGGCGCGCCGGCGAAAGGTCAGCGCCTTGGTATCGCCGCTCGACGACGAACCGGCGTAGCTCTCCCCGACCCGCAGGCAAGCGTCCGGCGCTCCTCGAGCGCAGCGCAGCTCTTCCTGGCTGAGCGCGTCCCCGCTGAGCGCAGGCAGCGCGCTCGAATGAAGCGGCGCCAGCACGCTGGCCTGGAGCCCCGTGGCTGGTGCGTCGATCGACTCGGGTTCTGGGGGTGAGGGGGCCTTCTCGATGACGCTGGCCAGCGGTGGAAAGGGCTCCTGCTCGAGGTGCTGTGCCCGCTCGGAGTGGGTCAGCACGGCTATCAGAGCGCCCACGCAGGTCCCCGCGAGCGCTCCCAGCCAGATGCCTCGGTCGATCTTCACCGCGCAGCATCATCGCACGGGTGACTTCATCCAGTAAGCCCGGTTACGTTCCTCCGGCGTGGCGCCCTCACTCCACAGCATCGTCGCTCGAGTCTTCGGGAGCGTTGCGCTCGCACCGTCCAGGAGGAACCGAGCCCAGTTCGCGGATCACCCTGCTGCGAGCTGGAGCCGCTTGGGCGTTGCAGGCGGCCATGGGGCGCGCTTCGGCGCGGGCATCGTGCTCGCGCTTGGCCTGCACGCGGGGAGCGCTGCAGCCCAGCACAGCGCTGCAGTTCAGCAAAGCGCGGCCAAGACCGACTACTCCGAGCTCGAGCGCTACACCATTCAGCGGGAGCTCGACTCGCTGAAATCAGCCGGCAAGCCGGCTGCCAGGGAACCCAGGCCCGACGGAAAGCGCATCGAGTCCGTGCGCATCGTCACGCTGGAGGTCTTCGACGAGCAGGACCCCGTCCCGGACTTCGTCAACGAGTTTCACACCACCTCGCGCGAACACGTGATCCGTCGCGAGCTGCTGTTCCGCGTGGGAGACACTTATCGTGCGGAAACGATTGAGGAGACCGAGCGAAATCTTCGGGCGCTGCGTCAGCTGTCAGTCGTGTTGATTGTCCCGCTGAAGGGCAGCAAGCCAGATCGCGTCCGGCTCTTGGTCATCACTCGAGACGTTTGGAGCCTGAGGCTGAACTGGAACGCGCGCCTTCAGGCCGGGAAGCTGGAGCAGCTCCTGGTTCAGCCCAGCGAGGAGAACCTCTTCGGCACCCATCGTACGGTCAGTGCCCTGTTCGCCCTGCAACTCGACCGCTATATCGCCGGCGCGACGTACATCAACCCTCGCGTCGGCGACAGCCGCATCCAAGCCGCTGCGATCGCCAACGTCATCTTCAACCGCGAGAGCGGGGAAGCCGAGGGGTCCTACGGTGGCTTCTCCTATGGGCAACCGCTCTACAGCACCCACACGAAGTGGGCCTGGGGAACCACCGTGGTTTGGCGACGTGAGATCGTGCGTCGCTTCGTGGGCGGGGAGCTGGCGAGCCTGGACACTGGCTTTGGCGACGTGCGCTATCAGTATCGAAGCGATCAGCTCGCCGGGGAGTACTCCATCACGCGCTCGTTCGGGCGCGAGAACAAGCTCGACTTGACCTTGGGCGCGGAGGCGTTGCGGTCGGCCTACGGCATCGTGGACGCCCAGGACTACGATCCCAGGGCGCGTCGGATCTTCCTGGACGAGGAGGTGCCTCAGAGCGATACGCGGCTGAGCCCCTTCGTTGGCCTGGAGGCCTACTCGAATCGCTATCTGAGGACGCTGAACTTCGAGACGCTGGGCTTGCAGGAGGACCTTCAACTTGGTCATCGAGCGTTGCTCAAGCTGTATCCGGCCAGCAGGGCGGTGGGCTCGTCCCGTGACCTGCTCGGTGTACACAGCGTCCTTGGGTACACCTGGCCCCTCGGCGATGGTCTGTTTCGTTTACTTGGATCCTCGCGGATTGAGGCGTCCAGGCTCGACCAGTCGGACGCCGAGGTGGCGGGGGCTCTGCGCGTGGCAACGCCGCGCTTCGGCGCTGGACGACTGGTCTACGATGGGGTGATCAGCAATCGGTTCCAGGACTACCTGAACCTTCGCTATCAGCTTGGCGGCAACACACGGCCGCGAGGCTACCCGAGCTTTGCCTTCATCGGTAAGGACCGCATCGCGAGCAGCTTGGAGTTTCGCAGCCGGTCAGTGCAGCTGTTCGGCGCGGAGCTGGGCAGCGTCCTGTTCTACGACGTGGGTGATGCGTTCAATGGCTTCGATCGGGTCGACCTCAACCACGCGGTTGGTTTCGGGTTGCGCGGCCTGTTTCCGATGTTCGACCGGATCGTGTTTCGCTTCGACTGGGGCTTTCCGCTGGGCAACGAGCGCTACGCCACGTTTCCCGGCAACTTCGTGGTCACGTTCAAGCAGGCGTTCCCGCTCCCGGTACCGGCGAGCTCGAGCGTCACGACGGGCCTGTCATCGACGGACGAGTAGAGAGCCGTTACCGCCGGTTCACGGCGTTCCGCCGCGTCGTTCACGCTGTGCCTCCGCGGCACGCAGCGCGCTGGATCCGGTTCACTTCATGAATCCGTGGCTCGGACGCATGGCTACCGTCGAGTACTCCAGGGAAACGCGTTCCTGAGTGCTACTCCTCAACCGATCGAAAACCGGGTGAGTCACCGACGAGGCGGTTCGTCCGCGCAGCGCCGGATCGCCACTGCGCGCATTCTGCGCGCTCGCTGGGGTCGATCCTCACGGCTGTGCTCCACTCCAGGGTTTGAGCGCCTGCCGCTGGCTCCCGCGCAGCTCCGGCCTCGGGCGTCTGGAAGAAAGGCCGGGATTTCGCGGAACCGGGTACTGGACACGCGGCCCTCCGACCCGCATATCCCCCTGCATCCCGGTGGCCGGGTTGGTGGGAACGCTGCTTGCAACCTCACCAGCGATGCAGGGTCATCCCGACTCGAGTCGTGAGTGGCGTCATTCGCGGGTGGAAAACCCGTGCCAGTCGTCACGCCTGGTTCGTCACCCGCCTGCGTCCGCGAGAACCATGAGTGACGCTGGCCCGGAGGCTGGCTCTTCTGAGCGTGCACACGCCGTACCTCGCGGCAAGGCGTGTTCGATTTCTGCAAGGACCACTGGTCAAGTGGGTAGACGTTGCCCGCATCGGGCCCAAGGAAGCGAAAGATGGACGTGGCATCGAACCTAGCGTCATGGCTCGAGGGGGATCTCTCCCCGACGGCCCGCATCTGGTCGGCCGCTGCTCCGGCGTTGGCGCTGCTTGCCTACGTGTTTGGCGGTATGGCGGTCTTCGCCGCGCGGAACGCGCTGCGCGGAAGCTTCCATGATCGCGAGATGGAGAAGCGAGGCAGCACGCTGTTGCTGGGGGCCTGGCTCCGCAACTACTTCGCCTGGCTGATGAGTCCCGTCTTCGGCCTCGTGCTGAAGAGCCGCCTGCCGCCCAACGCGATCACGACGTTGTCTCTGCTGTGGGCTGGAGGCGCGGGAGTCGCTCTCGCCGCTGGGCGCTTCGCGCTGGGTGGCTGGCTCTACGTCGGGGCTGCGGTATGCGACTTCCTGGATGGTCGCCTCGCGCGGCAAACGAATCGCACCAGCGAGAGCGGCGCGCTGCTGGACTCCGTGCTCGATCGCTACTGCGAAGCCGCCGTGCTGCTCGGACTCGCCGCGTACTACAGCGAGAGCTGGGTGCTCTACCCGGTGCTGTTCGCGCTGGTCGGGTCGATGCTCGTGCCCTACGTGAAGGCCCGGGGTGAGGCGATGGGCGTGGCGTTCCCGAACATCGGCTTGATGCAGCGCCCTGAGCGTATCGTCTTGCTCGGAGCGACGGTCGCCTTGAGCCCGATCATCGAGGCCGTGGTCGTGCCAGACGATCCCGCGCCGATACACCGGCTCGCCGTGGTCGGTGTGGTCGTGCTCGCCGCGACGACGCAGATCACCGCCGTGCAGCGACTGTTCTTCGGACGGAGAGCGCTCAGCGACGCGGCGCCGCCGTCGGGCGTGTTCTCCAGAGGCAGCATCTTTCGCAACCTGACCAGCTCGTCGCTCGCTACCCTGGCTGATTTCAGCCTGGTTGCGGCCCTGGTCGCTGGAGGCCTTGGCGCGCCGGTCGCGACGCTGCTCGGCTGCATCCTCGGGGGAGCCATTCACTTCACGCTGGGTCGCTACTGGGCTTTCCGTGGGGATCTAAAGACCAGCGAGCAGGCATCCCGCTACGTGATCGTGAGCGGAAGCAGCGCGCTGCTGAACTCTGGTCTGGTGGCGGTGTTGTTGCTCCTGCCAAGCGTGCCGTACCAGATCGCGTGGCTGTTGGTCCGCGGCGCCGTCTTCCTGACTTGGAACCACCCGCTGAGCCGAGACTATGTCTTCGAGCACGCGAGCGCCGCCCAGGAGGAAGTCGTCGAGGCGACGCCGCCCAGCGCACAGGGATCACTGAGCAACGCGCTGGCCAACGCCCTGCAGGCCCCATTCCAGGCGGAAACGGAGCCGGCCTATGCGCTCTCCGTACCCGATGCTCGCGGGCTGGTGGAACACCGGCTCGCTGGTTTCGACGCCTCGTCCGCCGCGGATTTGGGGGTGAGGGAGCCTCGTCGCGACGATGAGAGCGGCGCCTACCTCAACCCCGCCGACGCGATGCTCCGCACTGGCTAGGGAACCAAGCTGGGCGCGACGCGGCGCTGCGGCGCCCATGGCGGTCGCGCCCCGACGGCCGGACTGCATCCCAGGCTCGCCGCCGCGCACCCCGCGGGGCGCGCGAGCGGCGATTGAGCCTCGAGGCTTCAGCCTCCGCTCGCGCCCAGTAGGTAGTGGAGCACGGCCTTCTCGTCTTCTCCGGAGATCTTCGCTTGCGGAGCCATCTTCTTGACCCAGTCGGGCCACTCCTCGGCGCTGTGGGAGGATGGAGCGGGGAGCGCGTGACAGGTTCCGCACTTGGCTTCGAACAGCTGCTTGCCATGCATCATCGTCGCCTCCGACGCGGAAGCGTCATGGGATTGAG
>JAGQIY010000982.1 GCA_020430865.1 Myxococcales bacterium | reverse complement strand
GTCTTCATCGAGAAGCCCATCAGCGACGACGAGGCGGGGGTGGCGGAGCTGGTGAGCTTGGCGAGGGAGCGCGGCGTCGTCGGGATGGTCGCCTACCAGCTCCGTCAGCACCCGGGCTTCCGGCGTCTCCAGTCGTGGCTTGCGGCGGAACGAGTGGGGCGCGTGCTGTCGGTGCGTGCCGACATCGGGGAGTACCTGCCGGGCTTCCATCCCTACGAGGACTACCGGCGGATGTATGCCTCCCGAGCGGATCAGGGCGGCGGCGTGGTCTGCACACAGATCCACGAGATCGATCTGCTTGGCGCGCTCTTCGGTCGACCGGAGCGGGTGTTCGCGATCGGCGGTCAGCTGAGTTCCCTGGAGGTCGACGTCGAGGACGTCTCACTGTCTCTGCTCGAGTATCGGCATCCCGATGGTGGCCTGCTGCCGGTACATCTACATCAGGACTACACCAGTCGTCCCGCGCGCCGCTCGATCTCGATCTTTGGCGAGCTCGGCACGCTGGAGCTGGACCTCGGGCACGCGAAGCTCAGCTGTTACCTCGGTGGCCAGCTCGAGGAGCAGCAGGACTTCAGCGAGTACCCGCGCAATCAGCTGTTCCTGAGCGAGCTCTCTCACTTCTTCGAGTGCATCCAGCTGGGCACGCAGCCCGTCGTGGATCTCGAGGCGGGCACGAGGAGCCTCGAAGTCGGCATTGCGCTGAAGCGATCGCTCGAGACCCGCACGCCGGAGCTCGTGACGGACCTGCTCGCGAACCAAGACGGCGAGTCCGCTTGGCGGCCATCGCACCCCCCTCACCCCAAGAAGAAGAACCTGAGAACGGAGGCGGCATGATCCCGCTCAGAACGCCAGAAGTGTTGGCCCTGATCCCGGCGCGAGGTGGCTCGAAGTCGGTTCCGCGCAAGAACGTGCTGCCCGTGGCCGGGAAGCCGCTGATCGCGTACTCGATCGCCCATGCGTTAGGTTCCGCGGGGATTACACGCACGATAGTCAGCACCGACGACGCCGAGATCGCGGACGTCAGCCGGGCCTTTGGCGCCGAGGTGCCATTCGAGCGCCCTGCGGAGTTCGCTGGGGACTACGCGACCGACGTCCAGGTCTTCAAGCACGCACTGGAGTGGCTGAGAGAAGAGGAGGGCTACGTCCCGGAGCTCGTCGTGCATCTGCGTCCTACGGGGCCTGTTCGACGCCTTCCGCTGATCGAGGAAGCGATCGGTCGCATGCTCGCTCATCCCGAGGCCGACTCCTTGCGCTCCGTGGGCCTGGCGGAGCAGACGCCCTACAAGATGTGGCGAGTCGACGGGGACTACCTGCGTCCGCTGCTGGAGATCGAGGGATTGCCCGAGGCTCACTCGATGCCTCGCCAGATGCTACCGGCGGTGTACTGGCAGAACGGCTACGTCGACATCGTGCGTCCGCGCTGCGTGCTGGAGCTGGGCTCGATGGTCGGCCGGGTGTCGCTCCCATTCATCGTCGAGGAACACGGCGTGGAGCTCGACTATCCCGATCAGATCCCGGCGCTGGAGCGAGCGGTCGTCGAAGCCTACGGTCTGTCTCGAGAGTCGATGCTCTACTCGACCTTCGCTGACGACGGCACGGATGCTGCTTTGGTGGCTCACGGAGGTGCCAAAACATGCAAGCGTTATCCCGCGTAGAAGCGCCCGAGGCCGCTGAGAGCAGCGCTCGACGGGCCCCGTCCGAGCTCAGTCAGCGCTTCGATTTGACAGGAAAAGTAGCCGTGATCACCGGCGGAGCTGGCCTGTTGGGCCAGCAGCACGCGAGGGCGATCTGGGAAGCGGGCGGCACGCCGGTGCTGGCGGATGTCGCCATCGACCCGGCGCGAGCGGCGGCGCTCCGACTGGTGAGCGCCAAGGCGTTGACGCCGGTCGAAGCCGATCTCGAGGCGCTGGTCGAGGCGCGCGTCGGTGCCGTAGCCATCGACGTGACCAATGAGGACTCGCTCCGGGCGGCCCTCGGCGAAGTCGTCTCGCGGCACGGTCGAGTCGACATCCTGATCAACAACGCCGCCAACAACCCCAAGATGGAGGATGGGAGCATTGGCTCGACGCGCCTCGAGCAGTTCGACCTGGCGCGCTGGCACGCCGACCTCGAGGTGGGGCTCACCGGCGCGTTTCTGTGCGCGAAGGTGTTCGGCAGTCACATGGCCGAGCAAGGTGGAGGAGTGATCCTCAACATTGCCTCCGACCTGGGCCTGATCGCGCCGGATCAGCGCATCTATCGCGTCCCGGGTTTGCCCGAGAGCGAGCAGCCCGTGAAGCCCGTGACCTATTCCGTGGTGAAAGGCGGCCTGGTGATGCTGACCAAGTACCTGGCAACGTACTGGGCGGAGCGGGGCGTGCGAGTCAATAGCCTGAGCCCCGGTGGCATGCGCAACGGCCAGCCTGAAGACTTCGTCGAGCGTCTCACCAACTTGATCCCGATGGGTCGCATGGCAGAGCCAGGCGAGTACGAAGCCGCCGTGTTGTTCCTGTGCTCGGCGGCCTCGAGCTACATGACCGGCGCCAACCTCGTGATCGACGGAGGTCGGACATGTTGGTGATGCCGATTCGCGTGCTGGCTCTGGACATCGACGGCGTGCTCACCGACGGTCGTGTGTCGCTGAGTCATGGTGGGGGTGAGAGCAAGGGTCTGAGTTTCCGCGATCTGGACGCCATCACTCAGGCGCGCCGCGCCGGTCTGCAGATCGCGCTGGTGACCGGCGAGAGAGGCGAGATGGTCGACGTGGTCGCCCAGCGCATCGCTCCGGATCGGATCTTCCGCGGGGCAAAAGACAAGCATGGCGCGGTCCACGCGCTCGCCGACGAGCTCGGGCTGGGCGTCGAGAGCATCTGCTACGTCGGTGACGCCGACCGCGACGCGCCCGCACTGGAGTGCGTGGGCCTCGGGCTCGCGCCCAGCGACGCCTCCCAGGAGGCCAGGCGCCGAGCCAAGCGCGTGCTGAAGTCGAGCGGTGGGAGCGGAGCGGTGTCCGAAGCGGTGGGTCTGGTGCTCGACCTCGTCCACGATGCTCAGCGCGCGCCTGGGCTCGAGCGACGAATGCTGGAGATCGCGGAGCAGAGCGTCGAGGCGCACCGGCGTTTCGTCGCGGAGGCGATCCCCGGACTTCGTCAGGTCGCGCAGGTGTTCATCCGAGCGCTGCGCGGCGGCCACAAGATCCTGCTGTGCGGAAACGGCGGGAGCGCCGCTGACGCGCAGCACGTCGCGGGAGAGCTGATCGGTCGGTTCTTGAAAGAGAGCGAACCCTGGCCTGCAATCGCTCTGAGTGCGGACTCGTCGGTACTGACGTGTATCGGCAACGACTGGTCCTTCGACGACGTGTTCGCGCGGCAGGTGCGCGCTCTCGCCGCCCCCGGAGACGTGGTCGTTGGGATCTCCACGAGCGGCAACTCCACGAACGTCCTGCGGGCGATGGAAGCAGCGCGCAGCAAGGGGGCGGTGAGTGTGGGATTCACTGGCGAGCGCAGCTGTCGGCTGCCGGACGTGTGCGACGTCTGCTTCTGCGCACCGGCGACGGCAACTCCGCGCATTCAAGAGCTTCATATTCTCGGCTGGCATGCCGTTTGTGAGGTTGTCGAAGCTTCTCTCATGGAAAGCGCCGCCTGATTAGTCCGGCACATCGCTTGGAGCACGCACCGTGGATCCTGCAACACTCATAGGTATCATTCTTGGGTTCGGCCTGATCCTCGGCTCGATCCTGATGAGCGGCTCCCTGGGGCCGTTCATCGACCCGCCGAGTATGATGATCGTCTTCGGGGGCTCGATCGCCGTCACGCTCATCATGGAGAGCATGCAGAACGTGAAGGCGGCGTTCAGCGTCGCCAAGAACGCGTTCAAGACCAAGGGCGGGAAGGCCTCGGAGACGATCAAGGTCATCCTGGAGCTCTCCAACGCCGCGCGCCGTGAAGGGATCCTCGCCCTCGAGAACAAGAAGGTGGAGGACACGTTCCTGCAGAAGGGCCTGCGCATGGCCGTCGACGGCATCCCCAGGGAAGAGATCCGTGAGACCTTGAGCGCCGAGCTGGTCGCCATGTCGGAGCGCCATAGCCGCGGAGTGAAGCTGTTCAAGTTCATCGGTGCCATGGCTCCCGCCATGGGCATGATCGGTACGCTGATCGGTCTGGTGCAAATGCTCCAAGCGCTCGATGACCCATCGGCGATCGGTCCGGCCATGGCCGTCGCCCTGTTGACCACGCTCTACGGCGCGATCCTCGCCAACATCATCTGCATCCCGATCGCGGAGAAGCTCGACAGACGCTCCTCGGAAGAGTCGGCCAACATGAAGGTGGTCATCGAGGGTATCGACTCGATCGTGAAGGGCCACAACGCCGCGGTGATCAAGGACCGCCTCGAGGCGCGCCTCGCGCCCAAGCATCGAGAGCAGGAGGCCGCGTAATGGAAGAGGAGAGCGCATGCGAGTGTGAAGAAGGCGCGCCCGCCTGGATGGCGACCTTCTCCGACCTGTGTACGTTGCTGCTGACGTTCTTCGTGCTCCTGCTCTCGTTCGCGAACATGGACGTGAAGCAGTTCCGCGTGGCACTCGGCTCCGTCAAGGACGCCTTGGGCGTGACCTTCAAGGTGGATGGTGACTTCGAAGGCATGACCACCTCCGCGGTGGAGATCAGCGAGACGCCGAGCGTCGCGCCATCCGAGGCGGAGGGCACATCGCCGACCAAGGGGCGGGTGAAGGCGAAGGTGATGCGATTCGTACGACAGCAGAACGCCGAGCACTTGATCGAGGTCGCGGAGACGGAGCGAGGCGTGGTGCTACGCGTGACTGACACGGTGCTGTTCGACACGGCGTCGGATCGACTTCGCAAGGACTCCTCGAAGGTGATCCAGGTGGTGGTGGGGCGGTTCTCGAAGTTCAAGGGGGTGCTCTCGATCGAAGGGCACACCGACGATCGCCCCATCAGCAGCGCTCGCTTCCCGTCGAACTGGGAGCTCTCGACCGCGCGTTCGATCGCTGTCCTGCGCGAACTGGTGGACCACCAGCACGTGGCTCCGAGTCGACTGAAGGTCGCGGGCTACGCTGACAAACAACCCCTGGACCAGACGGACACCGCAAAAGCGCGCGCCAGGAACCGCCGCGTCGAGTTCATCTTCGAGAACCCACCTCAGTTCCAGAACGACCCGGCTGCCGCCTACACTCTCCCCTGAGGTGCGCTCGGGTGAGGCAACAGAGACAGAACTTTCTGCTGCAGTCGTGCGTCACATCTCGGGATTGATCGAAAAGGACCCGGGCAGACACCTAACTAACTGCGATCCAGTCCGGGAGCTATCCGGGGCTGGCCCTACCCGCCGAGAGAGACGCCAAGCCCGTTTGATGGCCCAGAGAGCATGCGCCGACGCCGACAATCTCGTATTCTTGGCTTCGTCGCTCGAGGGCAGGGCATCAAGATGATGGGGTCAGGGTCCGCCTGACCACAACCGAGAAGGCTCGCGGGAGGCGGGTCGGCGCACGAAGCGCACACCTCTGCCTCCGCAGCGCATAAGGACGATTCGAAGGAGCAGCATGTCGGACGAAGACTTGGATGCGATCCCGACCAAGGGGGTCAAGCCGGTTTACATCGCAGCGGGCGCAGGCTTCTTGGCCGTGTGCGTCATCGCGTTCGTGATGATCAAGGTGGTGGGCGCGAGCAAGGTCCCTGAGGAGGATCCCAACGCCGCGATCGCGGCGCCGGTGGACACGAGCAAGATGACCCCCGAGGAGCTCAAGAAGCACCTCGAGCTGACGCGAAAGGGGTTGAGCATCGCCGATGAAGAAGCGGCCAAGGAGAAGGCTGCCGCGGAGGCTGCGAAGCGTGAAAAGGAAGAGGAGGAGAAGCGCGCAGAAGCGCCTTCTGGCGGTACTCCTTCGGGTGGGGCCGCGAAGGCGCCCGTCAGCGGCAAGGCGGCCAAGAAGCAGGCCTCCGATCTCGACAACATCGCCAGCGACATCACCGGCGCTCTCAAGTAGCGCCGCATCGAGCGGTCCCCAGAGACGCACCAGGCAGGTCCCGGTGCGTCTCGCTGCATTTCCGGCCATGAACTTGGCCCGCGTCGAGCGCGTCGCCTAGCCTGCCCCTCCCACAGGAGGCTACTTGTTCGAGCGCGCGCTACCCCGGGTCAAGAACCAGCACCGAGTGATGTCCAGTACGGATCCTCGCGGAGAGGCCCGTGATGAGTCTCCGCGTGCACCGGCGGCCAGTGCGAGCGACGTGCCCCGAGCGAATGGGAACCGAAAGCCGCTGTGGATCGTGGCGGGCGCGTGCGGCGTGCTGGCTGGGCTGTTCATCGCGTACGGCATCGGGCGCTACGACGCTGGACTCGAGCGTGAGCGGGTGGAGCAGGCTGCGGAAGCCCAGGCGGCCGGACAGCAGCGACAGACGCAAGCACTGAAGAGCGAACTGGGGGAAGAGCGGAGTCGCGCGCTCCAGCTCAAGGCCCTGGCCAGCCTCTATCAGGCCACTTTATCCTTGGGGAAACGAAACTTTGGGCTCGCAGAGACGCAGCTCAAGGCTGCTGCTGACGATCTCGAGCGAAGCGCCCCCGAGTCCGGTAGCGAGCAGGACGCGTTGGTCATTGCAATCCGCGACACCAAGGTCGTGGTGACCGACGACGTGAGTGAGCAGCGACGGGAACTCGACGAGCTCGGTCGGCGCCTGCTCGCGACCCTGAACTAGCGTGAAGGCCACCGACTCGTCCTGGGCGCGCTGATCGCCGGGCGCTGGTGGCGTGCTGGACCTGCTGCTCCGACTCCCGTATGCATGCTCGGTGACACCCGCTCGCCGCCGACGAGGCTTCTCCAGTATCTGGCAGGCCGCGGTCGTCGCGAGCTGCGCGTGGGCCGTCGGCTGCACTCGAGCGACGCCGCGCTACCCGTTTTCGGACGTGTCGGCGCAGCTCGCGCGGGACTCCATGCGTGAGCTGGAGACCGACTCGCTGATCGTGCTCTACCCCCAGGGCAAGCGAGCCCAGGCGCTGCGCTTCGCACGCCGCGCTGAGTATTGCCGGGAGGAACTGATGGCTCGCGCCTTGATCGAGGGCGGAGCGAGTGACGAGAAGGCCGTCCTGGTGCTACCGGACGTCTCGTTCAACAACGCGTTCGTGGTGCCGCCCATCGGCCGGGAGCCGATCGGCGTGATCCCGACGCATCAGACCAGCGACTTCTTCCTGATGCTGAACCTGCCGCCGGACGCCGGGATCATCGGTTGCCACGAGATGACCCACTACGTGCAGGTGCAGCAGATCGGAGGCTTCCCGGGTGCGTTGCACGCGGTCTTCGGCGATCTGTACACGCCGCAAATTGGGCTCGATCCGTGGTTCTTCGAGGGGCTCGCCGTGTACTACGAAACCAGACTCCAAGGCGGCAGCGGGCGACTCGGCAGTCGCTACTTCGAGGGCTTCCTGGCGGCTGGTCTGCAGCAAGAGGGGAGCGTCGACGGCGGTCTGCTGAGCGAGTTCAGTCGCAGGGTGTCGTTCGGGCACTACCTGTTCGGAGCCTTCTTCGTCGACTACCTCGCGCGCAGCTACGGGGAACGACGCCTGTGGCAGGTCGTGCGAAAGCAGGGGCGACAGGTGGTCCCGGTGTTCGACGTCAGCGGCATCTTCAAGAGCGTCTACGGCAAGTCGCTGAGCGAGCTCCTGGACGACTTCGCTCGCGACCTGAAGCGGAGATTGCCCGCAAGGAAACGACCTCCGGGGCAGCGTCTGGTGCACCAGCTGGGGGCTGCCGTCCGCTGGGCTCGGGGGCCAGCTGGAGGCGAGGTGTTCGTGACGGTTGACGTCGACCAGCCTCTGACCTTGCGAGTCGTGCGAGCTGGGTCGACCGTCGTTTCCCGGCAGCTGACCGACGTGTTGCCGGGGCGTGCGCTGTCCACGCCGAACGTAAACCTGATCAGCGGTCTCTCGTTCTCGGCGGATGAGCGCCATGTGTACTTCACCGCAGTGGACCGCGGCGCGACGCGCCAAGTCTCTCGACTGATGCGCTTCGACTTGGCAGCGGACACCTTGTCTCAGGTGCGTGCCGATCTCGGCGGTCCTGGGGGGTCGGTGAGCCCAGATGGGCTCTGGTATTTCCACTCCATCGCCGTCGGGGATGCATACGTCCTCGCGCGCACCAGTCTGCGCACCGCACGTCGCGTGCGGCTGACCTCGCCGGCGCCCAGGCATTACCTGGTGAACCCAGTCGTGTCTCCCGCCGGGGATCGACTCCTGGTGACCGAGGCCAGCGACGCAGGGATCCGTCTGGCCATCTACTCGGCTGAGGGAGAACGTCTGTCGGACGTGCCCGCCCCGCAAGGGCAGGTGTTCGAGGGGCGCTGGGTGGACGAGCACAGGGTCGTGTACGTCGCGACCGACCACGGAGTAGCCCAGGCGCACATCGCCGATCTGGCCAGCGGGAGGTATCGAGCGATCACTCAGGCCCCCTACCTGGCTTCCCAGCCCTGGAGCGACGGCAAGGTCGTGCGATTCCTGAATCGCGATGGCTGGCGCTTCAACCTCGAACAAGCCGAAGTCGCGTCACCACCAGCCCTCCCCGTTCTCGCTGCGAGGGCGCGCAGAGCTTGGACACCTTCGCCAGTGCGGGTTCCGCGAGGCAAAGTGAAACCTGGGGCTGCGGCGCGCGTCGTCAGGCATCGACAACCTTCCGAAGATCTCTCGGTGTCCGCTTCTTCTGCCTTTCGGGAACGGCAGCCAGCACGCGATCGCCCGGTGCACGTGGAGTCCGATCGAGCCTATTCGGCCCTGGACAGCCTGTTCTTGCCGAACTCCTGGGGGCCCTGGTTCGTCAGTTCTGCAGGGAACACGCAGTACGGGGTCGCGTTGCGCGGCGGCGATCGCCTCGGATATCACGAGTATGCGCTGGCCGGAGCGTACAACCTGGACGCCGGGGCGCCGTCGGGGCTCCTGAGCTACATCAACGCCAGCCTGGCCCCAGTGTTCATTCACCTGGACCTTCAGCACTACGCGAGCTTCGATGAAGGGGACGATGGGGCCACGGACGATGTGCGCACCCGGGAGACGGTCGGCCTGCTGTCAGCGCGCGGAAGCTGGTACGGGAGCTTTGGTTCCGAGCTGGGCTTCCGCTTCTCCGACGTGCTGCGAGAGATCGGACCGGATCGCGAGACCCTCGAGGCGCGCCAGTTCGCGGGTCCGTTCGCTGGGCTGTCGTGGAGTGCGTTCGAGGCGACGGCGTACGGGGGCGCGCTCCGAGGGCTCTTCCTGGATGGCCTCGTCACGTTCTTTCCAAGAGATCTGGCGAGGTTCGCGGACTTCGACGTCGAGGACGCGTCCGCGGGGCTGGCCACGGTGTTCCCGCTTCCGCTTTCGCCTCGCCACACGCTTGCCCTGAGCGCTCGTGGGCGAGCGCTGGTCGGCGTACCCGAGGACCTGGACTTGCTGCAGATCGGCGGGGGAGCGCGCGACCTCATCAGGGACGTGCTGCAGACTCCTGGAGGTGGTGGCCGTAGCGCTGGTGTGTTGCCTCCCGGAATCAGATTCTACGAGCCGCTCCGCGGCTTCGAGGACCTCGCGCTGTATGGCGAGAGCGTGGTGATTGGCGAGGCGACCTATCGCTACCCCCTCATCATCGACGAGGGAAACATCGCGACGTTTCGCTTCCTGCCCCGGCTGTTCGCGCGGCAGATCGATCTCGAGCT
The DNA here is from genome assembly GCA_020430865.1 of Myxococcales bacterium. The sequence continues at coordinate 751 of JAGQIY010000982.1, read as the reverse complement.
GTTCGGCACCGGTGCTCTGGTCTCGGAACGAGACGAGCCGGCGTTCAGCGTGGGCGCTGCTCTCGCATTCCGGCTGGCATTCTGGAGGCTACCCTGGTTCGTGCGGACTCAACTCGCGCGACGACTCACCTACGATCGCGCCTGGGCCCCGTACACCGAACTCGGCATCGACTTATAGTCCTGTCAGCGTCCGATCTGCCCTTGTCGGATGTGCGACAGACCTTCTACGTCCGTTCAGGTCCGATCACGCCAGACCGCCGAGGCCGAGGGAACGAGGCGTCTATGGCGATCGCGTTTCGTCGGTACAACTCGACGTTGCCAATGTAGGTCAGCGTTCCGCGACCACGATGCCGAGTCGTATGCGCGCGCTCGAAACCACCTGGGAATGGCCACCCAGACCGCAGCACAGAGCTCGGTCACGGCATGTTACCCTGGGGAAATAACCCAAATCGACAGTCGTGTGAGACTTAGAGGATTGAATTCCCCCATGAGATTGTTCAATACTCAGCTCGTTTCCCTGAGTGTCAAAATCCCTCTGGCGCTCCAAGGGAAGCCATTGGTGTGTGTGGCGGCGCGGCCGCCGCTCGTTTGCGAGGGTGCGCTCGCGTGGGGAGTTGGCCTTGAGTCGAGAGGAAGCAGAACAACATGACGCGGCCTCCCTGGCCGAGGCCCTCGTGGCTGAGGGCCTGGATCACTACGGACACAACGAAGTCGAACTGGCGGTGGAGTGCTGGCGTCGTGCCGTGGAGGT
>JAGQIY010000981.1 GCA_020430865.1 Myxococcales bacterium | reverse complement strand
GCCGACCTCGATCCCAAGGACATCCCCGCGACCGAGTGCCTGAAGGATACCGTCGAGCGCTTCCTGCCCTACTGGGAAGGCACCGTGGCTCCGCAAATCCGTGCGGGAAAGCGGGTGCTGATCGCTGCGCACGGCAACTCGCTGCGCGCGCTGGTCAAGCACCTCGAGGGCATCAGTGATCAGGACATCGTCGAGCTGAACATCCCGACTGGCATCCCCCGTGTCTACGAGCTCGACGCCGATCTGAAGCCGATCGCGAGTCGCTACCTGGGGGACGCCGCAGCCGCAGCCGCAGCAGCCGCAGCTGTTGCCAATCAAGCCAAGCACTAGCCCGCGGCGCCCTTGGTGGCTGCCCGAAGAAGCTTTAGGTCTGAAGTATGCTGCAGCACTCCGGCGCCTTGCTGGACGCTCCGGAGAAGATTTCGCTGAGGTTGTGAACCGCCTGGCCGGCCTGAAGTCCTGCTAGTCCAAACGACCGTTTGCCGCTAAGCTTCCGACCTGATCGCGGTTCGCTGAGCCAGTGTTGCCCACCAGGGGCAGCTGAGACTCACGCTCATCCACCGCGGGCTTGGAGTAGACGACGTGAAACGCAACACCCGACTAGGACTTCGCCTTGCGCTGGCGGCTGCGGTCTGTTCGCTGCCGTTCTCCGCGATCTCGTGCAGCGCCTCTTCCGACGGCAGCAAGGTCGGAGCCAACGGCGGGAGCAGCAACGGAGGCTCCAGCAACGGCGGCTCGGCCGGCGATGATTTCGGCGGCACCACGGGCATCGACGCCAACGGCGGTAGCGGCGGTGGTCTCCCCAATGGCTGCGCCGGCGATCGCTACGACGGCGAGCCGGTCCCCCTGGACATCCTGATCGTGCTGGACCGCTCGGGTTCGATGCAGGACGACGGCAAGTGGGGCGCGGTCACGAGTTCCATCAACTCGTTCCTGGGCGGTATCACCGGCACCGGAGTTTCCGCGGGGATTAGTTTCTTCCCGATGAACTGGAAGACGGATCCGAAGCTCCCTGCGGGTTGCGCCGGGGGTTGCGGCGAGTACGGTCCCTGTCTCTTCAACACCTGTCACTTCGGCGGTGGTCAAGACTCCTGTGTCGCGGCGGACTACACGCAGCCCGTGGTGCAGATCGCGCCCCTGCCCGGCAACGCCAGCCAGATCCAGACGGCGATCTCCGGCACCACCCCGAACGGAAATACCACTCCCGTCGCGCCCGCCTTGGCCGGAGCGTTGACCTACGCGACGGCGTACGCGGATGCGCGGCCCGACCACCAGGTCGTGGTCGTGCTCGCGACGGATGGCGATCCGAGCGGTTGCACGAACAACTCCGTCAGCCTGGCAGCAACCTACGCAGAGACCGGTAATACGAACACGCCGCAGGTGAAGACCTTCGTCATCGGTATCGGCGACCTGAGTGCGCTCAACCAGATCGCCCAGAAGGGCGGTACGAACTCGGCCTTCATCGTCTCCAGCGGAAACGCGGGACAGGGCTTCCTGGATGCGCTCAACGAGATCCGTGGCGCCGTGACCTGTCAGTACAAGATCCCGGTTCCGGCGGAAGGCGACCCGAACCCGGACAAGGTCAACGTGGGAATCACCCAGGAGGGAATGGAGCAAGAGGTGATTCCGCAGGTAAGCGGTCCGGGCGCCTGCGTCGGTCAGCCTGGCTGGTACTACGACAACCCCAGCAACCCGACGCAAATCCTGCTCTGCCCGGCGTCGTGTGACATCGTCGAGTACAGCGACAGCGTGGTCGTCGACGTCGTTATCGGCTGCGACACCGTCGTGCGCTGACGCGGAAGGGGGGCGAACTCTTCGCCCCCCAAGCCAGCCAGCGCCTCAGCGACTCCCCGGTGCACAACTGCCGAGCGTGTAGTTCGCCTTGCACTCGCAGTGGCAGAGCGCGAGCTCCGTCGGGTCCGTTTGCATGCAGGTGGGCACGATGTTCACGCTCGCGCTGCCTTCGCTCTCGTCGGCGTACAGCTCACGCACCTCGACCTCGAGCAGGTACGACTGGCCCTCGATGTCCTTGGGGTCGTAGTCGGGGCACACCGGAATGTGCGTGCTCTGGCTCTCGGTGCGGCGATCGGTTTCCCTCCAGTCTGGTTCTCCCGGCACTTCGCTGGTGATCACGGTCCGCGCTTCCTCTTGCACGATAGCGCCTGTCTCCTCGTCGCGGAGGCGACCCCTCAGCTCGATCGTGTCGCTGTCGAGTCCTCGGATGCGGGCGCCCACCACCAGCACGTGACCTCCCTGAGGCGCTCGCCAGAGCTCCAGCGCAGCGCCGTCCTCCTCGATCAAGACGACTGGTTGCTCCGACGGCACGTACATCATCGGCACCACCTCGAGGAGGCGACCGCTGGAGCCGTCACTGCCTGCCGGACCGCCCGCGTCGCCCTGGGAGACGTCCGACGGTCCGCACGCGCCGCACGTCGAGGCAAGCGTCAACATCGCGCTCAGAGCAGGGCCGCGGATTGCCTTCAACGTGTCTTCCTCACCCCCAGAAAACTAGAAACAGTTCACGTCTGTGTCTCCGCGCGGATAGAAGTACGCGAAGGCGTTGCAGTGTTCCTGGAACTCGACGAAGCCGCCGAAGGTGTAGCAGCAACCCTCGTCTGGATCCCCGCAGTCGTCGGGGGGAGCCGAGAACTCACAGGTGTAAGAGATGCCACCGCCTGCCGGGATCTTCACGTTCAGCTCGCGCTCCATCGGCGGATCGTCCCAGGTGTCGCTGACGTAGAACGGGTGGCCTGCCCCATCGAACCGATCGAAGGGGCTGATCGTGAAGCGATCGCCTCGGCTGTGAAAGTGACCGTTGGCCCCGATGATCGTCACCTCGTGGTCGAGGCCGAACCGACACGTTGCCTCGTACTTCTTCCGGTGGTCGCCAGGACACACGCGGATGCTCTGGTTCGTCGCGAAGATGGTGCCGAGCTGCTGCATGCTGGAGCTCTCGGCGGCCCGCTCGAAGTTCATGACCACCCTGCCGCCCAGGGGCGTGCGCTGGGTCGACGCATTCACGAAGTGCGTCTGGATCATGATCTTCTCCCCGGGCTCCAGGCGGTGCACGACGTCGTCGGGCAACTCCCAGTCGGTGAGTCCACCCTGCTGCGTGTTCATCAGCAGTGGCCAGTCCGCCCAGTTTGGGCTGTTCCAGCACTCGCCTCCTCGCACCACCTCGCCCGGCGCGCCATCCAGGTTCTGAATGGTTCTCACACGGAAAACATTCATGTGGTGGCTCCCCTCGTTCTGGGCGACGGTCATGCGCTTCACGTAGAACGGCTGATCGCCTGGTACCTCGAAGAAGTAGCAGTCCTGGACT
>JAGQIY010000980.1 GCA_020430865.1 Myxococcales bacterium | reverse complement strand
GCGGAACCAGCACGCAACCTGCCGAGTCATCCGAGACGCCATCCCTCAGGCTGACATCCAGCAGGGTGACCACGGCGCTCGGTGTGAGCATGAACAATGTGAAGTAGGCGGCAGACGTATCCCTGCGGATTGTCGCCCTGCCTGAGTCCGTCCTCAGCGTCAGCTCCGTGCTGATGGTGGTGGGCGCGCTGGTCCAGACTTCTTCCGTACCCCCAGGGATGACGAGCTCGTCCGCTTGATCTCCTGCGACACAGCCGCCGACTGCGGTGTCCGTTTCAGCCGCCTGAATCGCCTCTGCGATGCTGCAGCTGCTGCCAATCTGAATGGTCGCCGCGCGCGCCGTGGCTGGCAGCAGCGCGCCGAGCATGATTGCTGCGCCGAGGATCTTGTGTTCCATGGAACCCCCTTTCCGCCTCCCTGTTGCGACGTAGGAAACACCAGCGGCGGCCTCACCCCAAACAAAAAAGCGAACGGCGCCGGTTCGGCTCGAACCAGCGCCGTCGGTTGCCGCCCCTCGAGGCGGCGTGCTCTCACTTCACTTGGCGGCGATGGCGATCAGCGGCGCGATCACCAGCGCCACGACGCTCATCAGCTTCACCAGGATGTTGAGCGACGGGCCCGCGGTGTCCTTGAAGGGGTCGCCCACGGTGTCGCCCACGACAGCAGCCGAGTGCGCCTCGGAGCCCTTGGGATGCACGGTGCCATCCTTCATCTTGAAGCCGCCGCCCTCGAAGGACTTCTTGGCGTTGTCCCAGGCGCCGCCCGCGTTGCTCATGAAGATCGCGAGCAGCACGCCGGAGACCGTCACGCCGGCCAGCAGACCGCCGAGGGCCTCCGGGCCCATGCCGAAGCCGATGGCCACGGGGGTCACGACCGCGAGCAGGCCGGGCGCCACCATGCGCTTGATCGCAGCGCTGGTGCTGATGTCGACGCAGCGCGCGGTGTCCGGCTTGGCCTTGCCCTCGAGCAGACCCGGGATCTCGCGGAACTGGCGGCGAACCTCCTCGATCATCTCCATCGCCGCTTCACCCACGGCCGCCATGGCCATCGAGGAGAACAGGTAGGGCAGCATTCCGCCCAGGAAGATGCCTGCCATGACGGTGGGCTTGGAGATGTCGATGCCGGTGATGTTGGCCTGCTGCGCGAACGCGGCGAACAGCGCCAGCGCGGTCATCGCATCGGAGCCGATGGCGAAGCCCTTGCCGATGGCCGCCGTGGTGTTCCCCACGGCATCGAGCTTGTCGGTACGCTCGCGCACCTCGGGAGCCTGGTGACTCATCTCGGCGATGCCGCCCGCGTTGTCCGCGATGGGGCCGTACGCGTCGACGGCGAGCTGGATGCCGGTGGTGGACAGCATGCCGAGGGCCGCGATGGCGACTCCGTACAGGCCTGCGACGTAGGCGCTGCCCACGACGCCGACCGCGATCAAGATGATCGGAATCGCCGTCGACTGCATGCCAAGGCCCAGGCCAGCGATGATGTTGGTGGCGGTGCCCGTCTTCGACTGGTTCGCGACGCCGTCGACCGGCGCCTTGTCCATCGAGCAGTAGTAGCTGGTGATCATGCCGACGCCGACGCCGGTGGCCAGGCCAATGACCGTGGCGCCACCAACGTGCAGCCAGGTGACGGTGTGATCCACGCCGCCGATGCTGGTGCCCGCTTCGGGCCACAGGAACTTGGAGATGCCGAAGGTGGCTGCGGCCATCACGCCAGCGGCGCCGAAGGAACCGACGTCGAGCGCGACCTGGGGATTCCCGCCCTCCTTCGTGCGCACGACCAGCGTGCCGAGGATCGAGGCGATGATGCCGCCGGCGGCCACGACGAGAGGCAACAGGATGGGGCCCATGCTGGTGCCGTCGGAGACGGCTCCGGCGCCCAGGCCGAGCACCATCGCACCCACGATCGCGCCCACGTAGCTCTCGAACAAGTCGGCGCCCATGCCGGCCACGTCGCCGACGTTGGCGCCCACGTTGTCCGCGATCACCGCGGGGTTCCGCGGATCGTCCTCGGGCAGACCCGATTCGACCTTGCCCACGAGGTCGGCGCCGACGTCCGCTGCCTTGGTGTAGATGCCGCCGCCGACGCGCGCGAACAGCGCGATCGAGGAAGCACCCATCGAGAAGCCGGTGATGACGTTCAGGCTGAGGCCGATGTTGCCCTTGAACAGCACCGTCGTGAACAGGATGAACAAGCCACCGAGCCCGAGCAGCGCCAAGCCAACGACGCTCATGCCCATCACGGCGCCGCCGCTGAAAGCGACCTGGAGCGCCTCGGGCAAGGACTTCTTGGCGGCCGCGGTGGTGCGCACGTTGGCGTTGGTCGCCACTCGCATCCCGAAGTAGCCAGCCAGGCCGGAGCAAATCGCTCCGAGCACGAACGCGCCAGCGATCAGCGGGCTGTGATCCTTGCTGCCCATGTTCGCGACCGCGAGCAGGCCGGCGACCACGACCACGAACATCGCGAGCACCTTGTACTCACGACCCAGGAAGGCCATCGCGCCCTTGGCGATTTCCGCGGCGATGTCCTTCATCGTTTGATCGCCAGCGTCTTGGGACTTCACCCAAGACGCCTTCATGAAGGCGAAGAGAAGCGCCAGTACCCCTGCGGCGGGTGCGGCGTAGATCAGGTTTTCCATCTGGGAGTCTTCCTTCCAGGAGCCCAGGTTGCCGAGGTGTTGCTGGTTCGCACCGCCACCGGCGCGATTCTCGTCCCGACCACTGGTTTGGTGGTCCGGAGCTACCGCGTGAGCGGTAGGCAGTGAGTGAAGGGGCCTCTCGACACCTGTGGGTCCAACGAGCGCGCCCGCTATAAACCAAACCCCTCGCGATGCAAAGCGAACGGGCCCCGATCCAGCGGCTACACAGTCGAATTGCCGCGCAGCGCACTCCGCTTGCTCCGCGGGCATCGATGGAACCCCCTTGCAGCCGCCCGGTGGGGACCTCGTCGTGGCGGCGCAAGCACAGCCCTCGCCCCCTCGCACTGAACTTCTGGCTACGTCAGGCGGTCCGTTCCGCCTCACTCGTCGAGCGCGCGGTCGACTGAGATTTTCAGCCTGAACGGAATTCGAGAGATTCGCTCATTACCCTGTGGCAATCGCTGGGTTTGGGGGGGAGAGCCCGCAGCGAGGCGCAGCGTGCCCTGCGTATCTCATATCGCGCCCTGCATATCGCGCCCTGCATATTACCGCGCGGATATGGATATTGCCGCGCCGGTCACCCTCGAAACCCGTCAGGGACTCGGGGCTCCCTCACGTCGGTACAGCCACCACTCGCCCTCGTGGGCGACGAGCTGGATCTGTGGATCCGCCTCGAAGACGACCGCCGGGTCCACGCGGTGACGGACCAGGAACGTGTCGAACCACTGGCCGTGCTCGATGGTGCGGAACGCCTCCGGGTGCCACTCCAGCAGATAGGGGAGACTCGGAGGAGTGTCCTCACCCCCAACCCGATAGCGGATCGGATACAGACCCCAGCGCACGAAGTGGAAGTACAGCGAGCCTCCGCGCTCGGCCTGGATCCACGCGGGCAAGTGAATGAATGGCGTCGTCGAGCGATACGTGCCCGAGTGATCGAAGATCAAGTAGAGGAGCCGCGGGTGCGCGGGAACCTTCGCCTGGATGGCGTAGAAGTCCTGATTCAGGCGCTCGAAGCGGAGCCACTGGTTGGCCACCAGAAGCGCCTGTCGACCGCTGGTCAGCGCGAGCGTCAGGAGCAACGCCAGGCGTGCGATGGGGAGCTTCGGGATGCCGGGCAGCAGCCCGAGGCCGAGGAACAGCACGCTCAGGGCTTCTCGGGGATACACGAAGAACCAGCTGCCCCACATGAGCGGTAACGTCAGGTAGAGGCCCAGCAGACCCAAGCAGATGAGCGCAAGCAGCCAGTGAGAATCTCTGCGGAAATGCTCGCGCCGTTCTGGTCCGAGTGGGCCGAGCTGCCTCGTCTCGATCGGAGCCCGTGCGCCTGGCTCTTCAGCGGCGCCGAGCCGGCGGCGCCAGACATGGCACCCCAGTCCGAGCAGCAAGGAAGAGCTGAGCCAGAGCCAGCCGTCGAGGCGCTCGCGCTCACCCACCTGACCGACGAAGCCACCGAACAGGTGGGCGGGAACCTCGCCGAGCCGCGCTGGGGCCCACTCGAGGTTCAGATCGGCGCCGGTGACGTAGTCACGCCGGAACCAGAACACCAGGAACAGGGCGAGCGACGGGAGGAGCGCGAGCGCGAACGGCAGGAAGTCTCTGCCTCGGCGCCCATTGCGGAACGCCAGCGCCGACACCAGCAGCACGCCGACCAGCGCGAAGGGGTAGCGATACACGTGGCAGAAGAGGGTCAGGAGCAGCATGCCGCCGAGCAGCCAGGCACGCCGTCTGGATTGTCGCGGGGAGCCACCCTCGAAGAGCATCAGGGCCGCGCCGAGGCTCCCCGCGAAGAAGCCCAGCGCGCCGATGTGGCTGATGAAGCCCCAGTGGGTCAGCGTCGAGTAGATGAGTCCGAGGCTCAAGAGACCCATGAGTGGTGACTTGCCGAGACCCCGACAGAGCAGCCCGAGGCCCAGAGGCAACGCGGCCAGGAGCAACACACAGGCCGCCTTCACGGCGACGTGGATGGGCAGCAACAGGCTGAGTCCGGCGCCGAGCAGGTACTGCAGCATGTAGGGCGCGCTCAGCGGATCGATGTAGAACTGCTGCCTGAAGTGGAACGCCGGATCGAAGTAGTGCCGGACTATCGATGTATTTGCCGCATGGAAAGGAAGATCGGTGATCGGTGGATAGCGGACCAGGCAGAACGGGTACACGAAGACATAGATCAGCAGGGCCGCCGCACCCAGCCAGGTCAGCGCCTGGACTCGACCTTGGCGTGTGC
>JAGQIY010000979.1 GCA_020430865.1 Myxococcales bacterium | reverse complement strand
CCGGGCATCGGCTTCGCCTGGCCCGGTGCGTCTCATGGCTTGCCGGGCATCGGCTTCGCCTGGCCCAGCAGTTGCCTTGCGGATTTTTCTCCAACTTTAGCTCGCTCTCGAACCGAACCCGGACCCGTTCGCTCACTCCCCATCTTGCCGGCGTGCTCGGCGGTGTCCAGGCCGGGGCCGGCTTCGCCGGTGCTCGCTCCGCTCGCAGCCTGGACATCGCCTGCGACTCGCCGGCGGCGGGGATCGGGTGATCGAAAAAAAAGGAGGTCACCCGATGCTCGAAATCTATCCGTTCATTCTCGAAACCATCACGTTGATCCAGCCGTTGTCGCAGCGCATCTGCCGCGAGGATTCGGACCTGGGTCGCCAGCTGAAGCGTGCGCAGTCCTCGATCGCGCTGAACGTGGCCGAGGCTTCGTACAGCCGTGGGCGCAACCAGGCCGCGCGCTTTCACAGCGCAATGGGCTCCGCGCGGGAAACCCTGGCGTGCCTGGAAGTCGCGGCGGCGCTGGGCCAGGTCAGGCCTCTGGATGAGTCGTTGCGCAGGCGATTCGACCGCATCATCGGGACCCTGCACCGGCTTTCGATCAAGTAGCCCGCAGGGGCGGACGTGAGGCGGCTCTCAGGGTCGCCTTGCGTCGCTCCGATACGTCGAGCTCATGACGAGCTCAGTCTGCCGGTTGGGCACCGACGCCGCGGAGCGCCTTGGTGTACCAGGTGGAGCGCAGCAACAGCAGCCCAACGATCACCAGCTGGTGGACCAGCCAGGCCAGGAGCACCCGCCAGCCCCCGGTTTGCTCCACCGCGAGCCGCTCTACGATGAGCGCGCCGCCAGCGATCAGCGCGACGCCCCACAGCCACGGGCTGAGCCAGGAGCTGAGCATCACTAGCTTCTGAGCTCTGAACGCGCGCCAGCCCAGGCGCAGGGCCTGCTTCAATCTCGCGTCGTGCTGCACGACTGCCGCTCGCCACAGATCGGTCAGCATCGACAGCCAGATCCACAGCGCTGCGAACGGGATCAGACTCCCGAGCCGCCAGAGGTCTACGGCGCGCTCGTTCGTGCGTGCAACCAGCGGGTCGTAGAGCGCGCTCCAGCTGAGGGCGGCGAGCACGGCGAGGATGCCGCTCAGTACCAGGCTCGCGGCGCTGAGAATGAGCAAGCGGGGCAGGCGTTCCAGAGCGCGCCCCGCGGCCTGACCGAGCCCCAGGCGGCCAGAGTCGCCCAGCGCGCAGAGCCAGAACGCGTAGGGTACGAGGCCCAGGACAGCGGAGAAGGCGAACAGCCAGCTGGACTCACGCAGCGCGCCGCCAAGGTACCTGTGGCTGGTCTGGAGCAGGGCCAGGAGTGAGTCGCCCCCAGCGGCGAAGAGTGTCGCGTCACCCTGGGGAAACGCGAGAACGCCGGAACCGTTCACCGCGCCCACCAAGGGAGCTGCGATGGCCCAGCCTGCCAGCAGTCGCGCGGCGTATACCAGGCCGAGCGCGCCGGGGCGCCGGTAGCCGTCCACGGCGCCGATCATGGTGCGGTCACTCCCAGCAGTAGCTGAGCGGCATAGGTCAGACGTTCACGGCTGCGGCTCGCGGGGGTCGATGCGTTCCGCGCGGCATTGTTCAGCGGGTTCGTGTCCAGGCCAATACGGCTCTCGGGGTCGACGACCGCATAGGCCAGGGGACTCGAGCCGTGGTACTGGATCTCGACCCAGGCGCTGCGTCCGTCCCAGTCCTGGACGCTGCGCGAGCCGTCCTG
>JAGQIY010000978.1 GCA_020430865.1 Myxococcales bacterium | reverse complement strand
TGGCAGAGGACTACGTGCCTGGCGCGGGCGAGCCGCCGAGGGATCGCATCCCGGGGCGCGAGGCGAAAGCTCCCTGATCGCACCAGGCGGCGCCACGGGGCTTGCTCTGCCTCGGACCTCTTGTAGGGTAGCGCCCGCTTCAACCCAAGGACTCGGAGGCTCCCATGGCAATTGATTTCAAAGGCAAGGTCGCGATCGTAACTGGCGCAGGAAACGGCTTGGGGAAGAGCCATGCCTTGGCGCTCGCCAAGCTGGGCGCGAAGGTCGTCGTCAACGATCTCGGTGGTAGCGTGGACGGCTCCGGCGGCTCGAGCGACGCGGCGAACGCCGTCGTCGAGCAAATCCGCGCGGAAGGCGGAGAGGCGGTGGCGAACGGCGCGTCGGTCTCCGACCGGGTTGGCGCGGAGAGCATCGTCAAGGCGGCGGTCGATGCGTTCGGCACCGTGGACATCGTGATCAACAACGCGGGCATCTTGCGCGACCGCACCTTCGCCAAGGTGACCCTCGACGACTTCGAGCTGGTGGTGAACGTCCACCTCCTGGGCGGTGTGTACGTGACGAAGGCGGCGTGGCCGATCCTGATCGAGAAGCAGTACGGTCGCGTCGTGCTCACGACTTCGTCGAGTGGTCTGTACGGGAACTTCGGCCAGTCGAACTACGGCGCTGCCAAGCTCGGCCTGGTGGGCCTGATGAACACGCTGAAGCTCGAGGGCGAGCGAAAGAACGTGAAGGTCAACTGCATTGCGCCCATCGCCGCGACGCGCATGACCGAGAACCTGGGGATCCCCGACGAGATCTTCAATCGTTTGAAGCCGGAGCTAGTCACGCCGGCGGTGCTGTTCTTGTGCAGCGAGGGCGCGCCGAACGGCGCGACCATCGAAGCGGGCGCTGGACACTACGCCAAGGTGGAGATCATCGAGAGCACCGGGGTGAACCTGGGCGACTCGGTGAGCGTGGACGACGTCGCGGGGGCCTGGGACAGGATCAGCGACATGTCGGGCGCGAAGGCTTACAAGATGGGCGGTGAGGTCACGGCGAAGCTCGTCGGCTGACCTCGGCGCGGGGCGTCGGCGCGGCGCCCCGCCCGGCCGCTGGCCGGGTGTCGTTCCGAGACGACATGCCGGGACCAGAGGATCATGAGGCGAGGGGGACGCCGGGGTCCAATCGACGACCAGGCGATCGCGGCACAGCGGTTGCAAACGGCTCGCGCGTGACCTCATCTCCCAGGTACTGGGCGACTCCGGCTGCGCGGCCCAGGATGCCGCACGCTGGCCTCAGAGAGCGCACTGGCTACGCGCCCGGTGACCTCGTCGCGGGCTACCGGTTGCTCGCCCAGGTGGGCGCAGGCGGCACCGCCCAGGTCTTTCGGGCGGAAGAGCGCGGGACCCGTCGCGTCGTCGCCTTCAAGGCCCTCTTGCCTGGCCTGCGTCAGAGCGCTTCCCTCGCCAAGCGTTGCCATAGGGAAACGCGCATCGCGATGCGTCTGGCGCATGAGAACATCGTGCGCGTGTACGACGCCGGGGAGGACGCGGGGGCGCCGTTCTTGGTGATGGAGTGGCTATCCGGCGAGGACCTCCGGACTCACCTGGCGCGCAGAGGGTCGTTCGAGCCGCGAGAGGCCGTGCGGTTGATGCTGCCTGTCTGCTCTGCGGTCGCGTATGGCCACGCGATGGGGGTGATCCATCGCGACATCAAGCTGGACAACATCGTCTTGCACCAGGTGAGCCTCGCGGATGGCAGCGTCCGACTCGTACCGAAGCTGGTCGACTTCGGCATCTCGCGCTTGGTGGGCGCGACGGCGTTGACCTTGGACGCGCGGCGCTGCCTGCTCGGAACGCCGCAGTACATGGCGCCAGAGCAGGCGCGGGGTGAAGCGGAGGCGGGGCCAGCGGTCGACCAGCATGGCCTCGCCGTCGCGCTGTATGTCTTGCTCTGCGGACATTTCCCCAGGGCAGTGGGTAGCGTCAGCGAGATGGTGAAGCGTGTGGCGCTCGAGGGCTTCGTGCCTCTCGCCGCCCGTGCTCCGAGCCTGCCGGCGGACCTCGTGAGCATCGTGGAGCGGGGCATGGCGCTGGACGCCGGGCAACGCTTCGAGAGCGTGGAGCTCTTCGCGCGGGCGCTGGCAGACTGGCTGCGGCGCTCGGACGCGGACGCGGGGGACACGCTGGTGGAACCCGTATCGACGCTCCCGGAGTCGTCGACTGCTTGGCTGCGGGGGATCGGGGGGGAGAGCGGGAGGCACCTGGAGCTGCCTCACCCCCATACCCGCCGACGCCGAGGCACGCTGCCGCTCTGCGAACCGACCCGGGCAACCACCCTGGTGTCCCCGCCCTGGTCGGAGCGCGACCGCTTCGTCGAACCCGCCTGCGCACCGCCGCTGAGCGAAGCAGAGCCTCGGAGTAGCCTCAGCGCGCCGGGGTCCGAGCTCCAGGTGGTCGCGCCGAACTCCGAGCTCAAGTGGATGCTCGTCGCTGGTTTGCTGGGCGCGCTGGTGGTCGCCTCGCTGGTGCTGAGCGCTGGCTTGATTTGATCCACAAGGAAACGCTAGGCGTAGCCCTTGCGGCGTCCCATGAAGCGACCAGGAGGCGCCTCGGCGAAGCCGAACTTGCGGTACAGCTCGTGTGCGTCTCGAGTGCCCAGCAAGCACAACCTGAGGGGCTCTAGCTCCGGTTGTGCCAGCACGGTCTGGACCAGCCAGGTGCCCAGACCTCGCCCGTGGTGTGCTTCATCCACGATCACGTCGCACAGGTAGGCGAAGGTCGCGGCGTCGGTCACCAGGCGCGCAAACCCGACCTGTCGCTCGCCGCCCGCGGGTTGCTCCAGCGCGTAGAGACCGAAACACCAGGAGCCCCGTACCGCGCCCTCCACGACCTCAGCTGGGATGCCCTGCGCCCAGTAGCTGTGCTGGAGCTGCCAGGTCAGCCAGTCGAGCTGGATTCGAGAGCGCTCGGTGCTGATCACGTGAGCACCCTCCGAGGATCGCCGGAGCCACTGCCTGGGCTCCGCGGTTAGTGAAGCGACATGCCGCATGCCGGAGATTTGGGGCGGCGGGCGCTCCGGCTCCAGGGACAACGGCTGAATTGCCCCGTGGACAGACCCGCGCCAGGTGGCCCCCTCCGCGCCGCTGCGGTATGCGTTCGGCCCCCATGAGCAACACCTCTGAGCTGGTCCAGCTCGCGAAGGCGAGCCTGTATCCGAACTACCGCCAACCGGATCTGGTCTTTGGTCACGGACGGGGAGCGGAGCTCTTCGACCTCGACGGCAAGCGCTACATCGACCTGTTCGGTGGCATCGCCGTGAGCACCCTCGGTCACGCCCACCCGCGCTTGGTCGCCGCGATCAGCGAGCAGGCGGGCAAGCTCTTGCACCTCTCGAACTACTACTACAACGAGCCCAACGTTCGCCTCGCTGGTCGGCTCTGCCGCTTGACCAACATGGAGCGCGCGTTCTTTTGCAGCTCGGGCACCGAGGCCATCGAGGCCATGCTCAAGCTCGCTCGACGCCACTTCTGGGCGAGCGACCAGAAGCAGCGCGTGCGCGTGATCGCCTTCGAGAAGGCCTTCCATGGTCGCACCCTGGGCGCGCTCGCGGCCACAGGACAGCCGAGCTACCAAGAAGGGTTTGGCCCACTGTCGCCGACGACTCATGTGCCGTTCGGCGATCTGGACGCAGTGAAGGCTGCGATGGACGACGACGTCTGCGCGATCATCGTCGAGGCCGTGCAAGGTGAGGGCGGCGTGACCCCAGCGCCCGATGGCTTCCTGCAAGGGCTCAGGGCGCTCACGACGCAGACTGGCACGCTCCTGCTCGGTGACGAGGTGCAGACCGGCGTTGGTCGTTGCGGGACCTTCCTTGGTTTCCAGAGCTTCGGCGTCGAACCCGACGCGATCGCGCTGGCCAAGGGGCTCGGTGGCGGCGTACCCATCGGCGCAATGTTGTGCAAGCCGTTCCTGATTGACGCGTTGCCTCCCGGAAGCCATGGCAGCACCTTCGGTGGTAGTCCGCTGGCGTCTGCGGCGGCCAACGCCGTGCTCGACGTGATGGAGGAGACCCAGCTCCTCGAGCAAGTCCACGCGCAGGGCGCATACCTCGGCAAGCAGCTGGCGAAGCTCGCCGAGAAGCACTCGAAGGTCGCTGCCGGCGCTCGTGGGCGCGGCCTCTTGCAGGCGCTGGTGCT
>JAGQIY010000977.1 GCA_020430865.1 Myxococcales bacterium | reverse complement strand
GTTGAGCGCCAGCTGCGACCCACGCCGTCGACGTTGGCCAGGTAGCCCTTTCGCTTGAGGCCGCCGATGTGCTCGTGGACCGTCGCCCGGGAGACACCGAGAGCACCGGCGAGGTCGGCGAGCGACGGCGCGTGGCCAAACTCGCCCCAGTACTGTTCGATCGCCGCGAGCACTTCGCGCTGCTTTTCGGTGGGCTCACGGTCCATGGGTCGGATCTCTCCCTACATAGCGAGAAGCCCGATCCATGCCCTGACAAGTGTAAGGGTGTCAAGGGTTCAGGCTTCGAGCCTGTAAAATCAGCAAGTTCTAGGAGTTGGGCCGACGAGCGGCCTTGGCGCACCCCACCATCCCAGCATGCTGTGGACGGGACTGTGGCCGTCCGTGGACAGGTTGTCGGTCGCGGGCTTCCGTCACGATTCCAGGCGGTTGCCCCCGTGGACGGTGTGGACGGCTTTGCGCGACCAGGGAGCAGCTTGCAGAGATCCGTTGATTTGCTCGCCGGAGCACGCCTGTGTGGGCACCCGTTCTCTTCGTAGAGGTGAGAGAAGAATCTTGTCCATCCTGTCCACACAGACTCAACCGGCTGAATCGGCTCCGGTTTCTCCGGGACAGGGTGCGCGTCCACACTCGTCCACCGTGTCCACGGCGCCCTCGGCGCCGATGCCGTCGTCCCCTCTCGTCGCCGCCGGCGCTTTGCCCCTCCGGACACATGCACCGGAGGTTCTCCATGAAAAGCTCTCTGCCGATTGAGGCCCGTCGCCCGCCCCGCGAGGAGGTGGTCGACATCCTGGCCGCCACCCTGATCCAAATGCTCGCCCGCGGTCTCGAACCCGACCGCGACGACCAACCCGAAAAGGAGGAACCCGCGGCCGAAGCCGAGGCCGAGCCATGTCACTGAAGGCTCGGCTCGCGGTCGTGGACCAGCCGGCCGCGCCCGCGTCGTTCACCTGTCCCGACTACGACGCGCCGCCCGGGTCGAAGCGTTGTCGCAGCTACCTCGGCAACGGCAGCTGCGCTCGGGAGGACCACTTCATGTGCGAGGAGTGGATGAAGGCGAACGGCCACGCCGTGCCCGCTCCGGTCGAGGCGAAGCCCGAGCCTGCGCGCGACCTCTTCGGCAACCCGCTCCCCGACGAGCCCCTGCCGAAGAAGCCCGAGAAGGTCACGCCACCACCGACGCCCAAGCCCGCTCCGATCGCGGAGCCATCACCGACCGACCGTGATGCGGTCCTCGTCCGCAACCTGACCGACGAGGACATCGCGTCGTTCAAGGCGCTCGGGGTCGAGGTCTGCCTGGCGTCCGAGGAGATCGGGGAGGTGTGGATCGTGCCCGAGTACACCGAACAGGAGCGACGAGAGCTGCGTATCGATCACGCGGCGACGCTCACCGCTGTCTGCGCTGCGTTCCCGGGCGCGAAGGTCACCTCGTTCGAGAAGCTCGCGAAGGCCGACGCCGCGAAGCCGAGCTGAGCTGTCCCCGGCGGTCTTCGTCGGCGCTTTGCCCTGGTGGCGACCACCACCGGAGGCAAGCGAATGACCCGTCTGAGCTTCACCAAGCTGTCCAGGTACGAGACGTGCCCGCTCTCGTACAAGCTCCACTACCTCGACCGGCTCAAGTCCGAGCCCGGCGTCCCGCTCTTGTTCGGCTCGGCCGTGCACGCGGTGCTCGAAGGGCTCGTGCTCGAGCACATGCGAGAGGAACGCGTCGGCGCGCTGTCGGGAGATCGCGCTGCGGAGCTGTGGCAGGAGGCGTGGACGAAGTCGGGCATGTCCGGTCTCGACGTCTTCCGCGAGGGGCTCGACCTGGTCCATCGCTTCGTCCGCGAGCAGGGCATCCTCGAGCACCACGACGTGCTCGCCGTCGAGAAGGAGTTCCGGCTCACCATCGGCGGCTTCCAGGTCATCGGCTACCTCGACCGGGTCGATCGGGTCGACGACGAGACCGTGGAAGTCATCGACTACAAGACCAACCGCCAGCTCTTCACCCGCGAGGAAACCGACGCCAGCCTGCAGATGTCGCTCTACCACCTGGCCGCGCAGGAGCTGTGGCCGTGGGCGAAGAAGGTGCGGCTGACGTTCTGGATGTTGCGGCATGGGCTGCGGCAGACCACCGAGCGCAGCGCCGAAGACATCGAGGGCACGCGCCGCTACGTGGACACCCTCGGGACCACCATCGCCAAGGCCCGCGAGTTCCCGGCCCGCCTGAACTCGAACTGCATCTACTGCGATCACCGGCAGCACTGCCCGGCCTACGCCGACGCGCTGCAAGGCAAGCGCGAGTTCATCTGCGAGGACACGGGCGACCTCGAAGCGGTCGCCAAGGAGCGTGAGGAGGTCGCGCGTCTCGCCAAGGTGCTCTACGCCCGCAAGGGCGAGCTGGAGGGCGTGCTCAAGACCGCGCTCAAGGAGCACGACGAGCTGGTGCTAGGCGGCGTCCGCTACACCATGTTCAAG
>JAGQIY010000976.1 GCA_020430865.1 Myxococcales bacterium | reverse complement strand
CCCAGCTCGGAGTCGGGGGCCATCCCCACCTCGTTGGCCAGACGCTTCGCCTGCTCGAGAGAGCCGCGGGCCTCTCGGATCTTCTCCTGCGCGAAGGCGACGATCTCTTCGTCCCCAGGCGACTCCATGAACTGGTACGCCTGGTTGATAAGCCCCTCTGCGTGGTTCAAGAACCCACCCAGCCTGTCCTGCGCCTGCGGGCTCACCGGCTCCATCGGCTCAGCGTCTTCGTTATCGCGCTCGCCGCTCTCCAGTACGAACGCCTTCAAGAGCGCGGTCTTCATCGCGTAGCTGTACGCCTTCCCGCTCGCCTTGTCGGAGCTGTCGAAGCTCGCCGCCACGAACGGTCCCATCTCGATGACCTCCTCAGGCTTGTCGATGTTGACGAAGCGCAGCGTAACGTGCACCTCGCAGCGACGCTCGAACCGCGAGCCCTTGGCGTTCCGGAACTCGTGCGGACCGTCCTCGATGTCACCGCTGGTGACGGTCTGTAGCACGAGGCGCCACTTCACCAGGGCGACGTGAATCTTCGCCGCCACCTCGTCGTGCCCGACGTACTTGAACCGAGCCCCTTGGGTGACCTCGCGCTCCTTTTTGATGTAGGAGATATCACTCATGACCCCATGGAACCGCTGCCACACGTTCATGTTTTCGATTTCGATGCTCATAGCCCCAGCACCTCCGCATCAAACTCCACTGCGGAGATGGATTCCTCGGCAACCCACAACTCCTTCAGCTTGTCTCCAGAGCGATCTAGTTCCCTGTAGCAGCTATTGAGTTCCAACAATGCCCCGCGGTAAGATGCGCCGTACGTGAGCCCCTCAGCCTCAAGCTTGTCGAGCACACGCATCGTGGCACGGGTCCGGCGTACCGTGCGTCGGTGCTTGGTGAGGTGCGCAACCAATTCGTTCTCTAACTCTTCTCTAGTCATACCGTAACCAGTAATACACTATCTCGATGGTGTCAACTGCGATTTGATCTGACGCAACCGCTCAATCTCGGCGCGCACATCCTTCGGGTCTATCTCTTGCGCCGTAGCCAGCGCCTGGCAGTAGCGCATCCCGTAGACCTGTTGGATGAGGCGAGCGAGCTTCTGTACTGGAGTCTTACTCGCCATCGATGTCACCGAATCCCATCTGACGCGGGTCTGCCGGCTTCGCCTTCCTGGGCTTCGTGGCGCGCTCCCCCCCAGCCGGCTGCGTGGCGACGCCGCTGTAGCGCAAGCGTACGCCTCGGCTGCGCGCGTACTCGCGGCAGAGCTGCAAGTCGTCTGGGTGCATCGTCCACTTGCGGCAGAGCTTGCCGCCACGGAAGCGTCCCGTATTCAGGCTGAGGTTGATCCCCGAGTCCTGCGGACCCCACTGTAGGCGCACGTCCTTGTCGTGACCGATGTCCAGGACGCGGCACACGTGCTCGGCTCCCCCAACGCTCACCATCCGTACTGTGGTGGGCTCTGCAACTGCTTGTCCATCTCCGTCCTCCAACTCCATGGCGGTGGTCCTCCGAATGCTTGCGCGTAGCGCGCGGTTGCGTACCCCTTGCGGCCGTTGGCTGCCTCCTCCTTGCGGAGCGCCTCGTACTCCCGTCGACGGATCGACTCTTCAGGTACGGGCGGCGGCTGTCCGAACAGCTTCTTGTACTCTCTCGCGATCCAGTCCCAGCGCCAGCCCTTGGCGCACAGACGTTCGAACTCGCCCTGCTTGGCGTAGACTGGCGTGTTCTCGAAGTCGAAGACTTCCTCGAGGTCCGCGTTGAAGATGCGCGGTTTCTTGCGCTCCTTCGCTTTGCGCCGCACGCCACAGTCTGGACACACGGGAGCGGAGAGAAACGTGCAGCCACACTCGAGACAGGTGACGATCCCGCGCTCCGACGGGACGCGAATACCACCCTTCCCCTCGAGCGAATACTCGAGGTCTTGCCCGGGCATCCAGCTGTTGTATTTCAGTGCCCCCGGTAGGTCGATGACCCGGCAGTAGAGCTTCCCGGTCCCGGGGGACGGTCGTAGCCCGCGCCCCACGCTCTGAATGAGCGGCGTGATGTGCTTGTACGCGCGTGCCAGAAGCACCACAGAGGCGGACGGCACGTCGACGCCCTCGGTGAGCGCGGAGTCGCTCATCAGCATGCGCAGGTCCCAGGCAGCGAGCCGCTCGATGGACTCCCGGCGCACAGCCTGCTTGGTCCGGCAGCTGACGGCGGCTGACGGGAAGCCAGCCTCGGTGAAGCGCTCGGCGAGGTCTTCGGCCTCCTTGATCGATCGGCAGAACAGAAACCCGGTCTCCCCGTTGCCATAGCGCTGGTACGCCGTG
>JAGQIY010000975.1 GCA_020430865.1 Myxococcales bacterium | reverse complement strand
CTTGCGCCGCTGTGTTGCTTGCGGCGCTGTGTTGCTTGCGGCGCTGTGTTTTCTTGCGCCGCTGTGTTGCTTGCGGCGCTGTGTTTTCTTGCGCCGCTGTGTTTTCTTGCGGCGCTGTGTTGCTTGCGTCGGGTTCTCGTTGCTTCGCATGGAGTTGGCGTGGTTTGCGGGTGTGGCCTTTTCCGTGGGAGAACGCCGATGGTCAGGTGCACCTGACGCCACCCAATCAACCACGGACGTGTGCGCGAACCGACGCCCGCGAACCGACGCCCGCGAACCGACGACACGGCCTTGACTGGAGGCGCTCGACGAAGGGAAGCGCTCGACGGCGCGGCTTCGAATGGAAGCGCAGCGCTGACCCATGCAGATGGGGCCTGGAGTGGGTACCCGATGTGCAGGCTGATGAATGCGGAGGCCGGCTCGTGGCCTCGGGCTTGGGACGCCTGCACCCCGCTTCACGCCCGCTGTCGCGAGCCTGGTCCTGGGGGTGAGGTAGGAAACGCGCGCACCTTGTCGCCACAACCTCGACGGGCGCCTGGACCGGGGAAAGCCCAAGCGCTTTTGTCGTACGACGGCCGATTCCCAACTGTTGAAGATTAAAGCACTTCGAGTCATCGGCGCGGATCCGGCCCAGCGGACGACACAGGAAACTTGTGGCGAGCCAGCCAATGTGCTTCTTCCTCCCGTCGGCCGAAGCCGAAGGCTGGGGGGTTTCGTTGGTGGGAGGCCCCCCTCGAACCAGCTGGATCTGGATGGATCCCTGGCGGGAGCAGGGACCGCGCCAGCGGGCTCGAGCGGCGATCGCAGCCAAGAAACTGCGTGAAAGTTCAGTCAGCAGAGGAACCGGAAGCGCGGGGGATCCGGAACGCTTGTTCAACCCCCCCGATCGACGCCAAAGTGATGACTTGTGCACGAGCGTCGAAGCACGAGAGCAGTGCAGCAGGGACCAGGAGCCATGGATGACGCCTCCGCGTTCCAACGGGCAGGGCAGCACTCGGCAGAGTGGGTCACGCAGCCCGACCCGCTCAGAGCGGAACGACATCAGGCGCCCCAGGGCGCCAGCAACGCAGTTTAGGGAACAACCGTGAGCAGCCTAGGCGATGACGACCTGACCCGCAGGGACTCCCCCGAGATTTCGGGCGAGGCAGGCCAGGTCATTTCGGGCAAGTACCGCCTGGGCACCGTGCTGGGGCTGGGAGCCATGGGTACGGTTTGGTCCGCATATCACGAGGCCCTGGACCAGACAATCGCCATCAAGCTGATCGCGAAGGAGTACTCGCAGTCGAGGGAGGCCCGTCATCGGTTCCGTGTGGAAGCAACAGCCGCTGCGAAGCTGCGCTCCCGCTTCGTCGTTCAGGTCTATGACAGCGGGGAAACCGAGGAGGGCTTGCCCTACCTGGTGATGGAGATGCTCAGCGGGGAGACGCTGGAGCGTCGCCTCGATCACGGTCCGGTCCCCCTCGAGGACGTCGTGCGGATCACGGCCCAGGTCGCCCGTGGGCTCAGCCTCGCGCACCAGCAGAACATCGTCCACCGTGACCTGAAGCCAGCGAACATATTCCTGGCACACAGCGAGGACGACGGCGGCGAAGTGGCCAAGGTGCTGGACTTCGGTATCGCGAAGGTCTCCGACGTGAATCAAAGCACGTCGACCACGCGCACCGGAACCGTCCTCGGCACGCCCCAGTTCATGAGCCCCGAGCAGGTTCGAGGCCTGAAGTCGGTAGATTCCCGTGCGGATATCTACTCGCTGGGCATGGTCGTCTACAACATGCTCACCGGGAAGCTCGCCTTCGAGGGCGAGGCATTCGGCGACCTCCTGCTGTCCATCTGCACCAAGGATCTCCCATCGGTCCACGAGGCCGCCAAGTGGCTGCCCCAGGAGCTGGACGTCTGGTTCTATCGCTGCTGCGCGCGGGATCCAGACGACCGCTATCAGACGGCCGACGAAGCGGCTGAAGCGCTGCTCGAGGCCTCCGGCCTAGCGGGCTCGCTGGGCAGCCTCAACACCATCGTCGCCGGGGGAACCAGCATCGTGCACGGGACGCTGAGCGGGTCCGTGCCACCACCTCGCTCCGACGTGGCCACGCTGCTGGGTAGCGGCGTCCCGTCCGCGCCTCCAGGCCCGGCCAGCGCACCACCGCCGCCGCTCCCACCTGCTCCACGGTACTTGGGAACCATTGGCACTTCGAGCGTGATGGACGTCGGTCCGGCCTCCCGGGCGCTGCCGCGCCCCAGATGGATCGGGGTCGGCGCGGTGGTGGCACTGCTGCTGGGCTTCGGCGCGGTGTGGCTCGTGCGCGCGTTGACGGCTACCCCAGGCGGAGACTCGACGGTTTCCGCTGCTCAAGCCGCCCCCACCACTCAGCCAAGCGTCGGGCTGCCCCCCGTAGAGATCAGCGGCGCGCCGGAGTCCTCCGCCACGGCAACCCCTGCCGAGACCGACGAGTCCCCGGCTGGCGCGGACGCTGGCACGCAAGTCGAAGGCGAGGGCGAGGGCGAGCCCGAGGTCAAGGACGACAAGCCCAAGGTCTCTCCGACCTGGCGAGGTTTCCCCAAGAAGTCGAAGGAGCCGGATCTCGGCTTCTGAGCCGAATCGGCGCCGGGCAAGCGTACATCCCGCACGGTTCGCCGTTTCACCCTCGATCGGTGAGCGCAAGCTTGGTAACCGCAGCACTCCGAGTCCAGGGCCGCTTTGGTCCTCGGACTTCCAAACGTGTAGAGTGACGGACCAATGACGGGTGGGAAGCGGCGAACCGACGGCAGGTGGAGCCCAAGACGGCTGCGTGGCGGCAGCTGGTTGATACCCGCAGTCGTGCTGTCCGCCTCGATGCTCGGGGTCCCGGCTCCAGCCCACGCCGAGCCCAGCGAGTCCGAGCTCGCGGCGGCGCGCACGCTCGGCGTCGAGGGTGTGAAGCTCGCATCCGCAGGGAAATGTTCCGAGGCGATTCGACTGCTGGAGCGCGCCGCAGAGCTCTACGCCGCGCCGACCATCCTCGTGCCACTCGCCCGCTGTCAGCTCGAGCAAGGAGAACTGGTTTCCGCGGTCAAGGTGCTGCGCAAGGTCCTCGACACCGAGCTCCCAGCGGACGCTCCAAAGCCGTTCGTCGAGGCCCAGAACGAAGCCGAGAGCCTGCTCGCTTCCGCCCTGCCTCGCTTGCCCCGACTGACCATCAAGATCGAGGTGCTGGGTGACACGCAACCCAGGGTCTCGGTCGATGGCAAGGCCATCTCGGCGTCAGAACTCGGCGGAATCAACCTCGACCCGGGGCTGCACCAGGTTCGCGCCGAGGCAGCCGGCTACCTGCCAGGCGCCAAGGCAGTGAAGCTGAAGGAGGGCGACCGCGCAGAGGTCACGCTGATCCTCAAGCCTCGACCAGCGGAAGCGCCGGATCCTGCGCCCAGCGATCCCATCGCGCCCCCGGCGTCCGATCCCGAACAGGACGCTGCGCATGATCCCACGTTGACCTGGGTGGCTCTGGGCGTTGGTGCCGCCGGCATCCTGGTTGGCGGTGT